>JAEZUI010000140.1 GCA_023421115.1 Bacillota bacterium
AAAGATCAAAATGTGCTGGATTCAGTAATGCCTTGGTCAAGTGATCTGCCTGAATCTTGCAGACTTCATGATAAAATTATACAACAGAAGGAGCAGTAGTTGTAGACGGGTCGTATTTTACGCTTACTTTAAAAGGATAAATACTATATGGTTATCAGGCAGCAATAGAAAGTAATTATTGAAAGAAAAAATAGATTCCTTTAAGTTTAGTATCGTTGAAATATAGATTGATAATTGTAATATGATTTGGGTTTATAAATATATCTTAAGAGTTAGAAAGTAAAAGATTCAGACTACTCGGTAAATAATCACAATAGCCGCCACACAATGCCAGAGAGAATAAAAAACTGAGGAGTTTAACGTGAAATATTTAAGAATTAACAAAATTGGCATTATATATATGATTTTAATAATTTGTAGTTTGTTAGTTGATCAACCTGCTATAATAGGAAAAGCCATACTTGGCAGGACAAGATATATTTTTAATTTTAGTATTATTCTACTTGCGTTATTACCAGTATTTAAGAACATGTTTAATTCTGCCATAAAAATAAAGCGTATTCAGTGTTATTATATATTAACATGCATCATTCCGTATATTGCAATTATGATTTTAAGTATAGCTTTAAATATAGGTGTAGAAAAACCTATCTACAGCGAAATAATAACAACAACTTTATATTGGATTTTTCCAGTATTGACAATGTATAGTGCGGTGGCTTTACTAGGTACAAAAGCCGTTGATTATACTTTTTACGCTTTAGCAATAGATTATTCTCTGCATCTAATAGTTTATTTTTTAAGGTATGGTATTAGTGGTATTTTTAATTTCTTCACTTATGCTACTGAATATGGAAGTGTTTTAGAAACTCATTCTGTTACCTTAACACTAGGAATGTTTGTTTTGTATTATTTAATGTTTGATAAGAAAAAAGAAAACAGATGGAAATTCATTATATCCGCTGTTTTCTTTTTGATGGGGTTCAAACGTATTGCAATAATAGCTATACCCGTATCGGCCATAACTTTTTTATTTATCAACAAAAGAAAGGAGAAGGTTAAAGGTATAATCAATACATTTGCCATTTTCACTTTTTTAATTAGTTTTGTTTACATATATATCATACATTCTGGAATTCTAAATATGTTAATTTTAAAATACGATATCAATACTATGAGCAGAATTCAGGCTTTTAATTATTTCAATAGTTATTACAATCTTTCCCCATCATATATGGGAACCGGTATTGGATTTGTAATGAAGGAACTCAAAACAATAGGTAAAGAGTTATATGGTATGGGGGATTTGCACAATGATATTTTAAAGATGTATATTGAGATTGGATTTTGGGGGTTTTCAGCTTTTTTCATAAATATGATCATATTACAAACAAATAGACTTATTAAAATACACTACAAAACAGGTATTGTATATTTTACGTTAATAATATATACAATGATTCTTTGTTTTACAGATAATATATTAAGGTACAACACATATTTGATTGTATTTTACATGATTCCATTAGTATGTTTCTTGCGGTTATCAAAGGATCAAAAATTCGAATAATTTGTAGTATATTAAAATTAAATTATCTATTATATGACGAAATTTTTTTGTGTTGCGAATTAATATACGGTAGGGATAATGTTTTTTACGATAAAAAGGTAATATTACTTATTTGAACAAGTATAAGTATTAAACTTTGCGTGGGAAAAAATCGAAAAATAATAAATATATTCGAAAAAGGCTTTAACATTAATACCTTTATTTGCTATAATAATCATTAAAGAGTCAAAGAAGCTAGTTGTTATAGATATAGATTCAATATAGAGAGATAGATAAAACATTATTTTTTGAAACAAATAACATTAATTAACTATAAGGGAAAGGAATACTTTATATGCTTAACAAATTTATTACAAACGAAAGAAGGGTTCCGTGGCATAATATTATTTGATTTTTATCGCAATATTGAAATTTGGCACTTAAATAAGTATATTCGCAATACTCTAAATTATTATTTTATATGTGATATTCGAAGTGTTTTCTATATTTGGACGGGGGGAAAGTAATGCACAATTCTAACAAGCTTGCTTATGCTAACTTGGGTCAGTTTTTTCTTGATCTGTTTTTTTTGGTGGTGTCTTATGTTGCAGCATATCTGATTTCTTCAAAATTAAAGGTTCTATATGGTATTGGTGAATTTATATGGGTGCCGATTGTTTATATTCCAATATGGGTCCTCACTATGTTGAGTCTCGGTATGTACAATAAAACTACTTTCAATTACAATGACAGAATAATTAGAAATGTTTTGTTTTCTTCATTTATTTCAGGTATGTTTTTGACTTTTATTATGTTTTTTATAAAAGAAACGATGTGCAGTAAAACCATGTTTGTGACTTTTGTTATAACATCGGTTGTCACTACAATTATCGAGAGAATTGTTTATATACATATCATAAATAAGCATCGGAGCAGTAATGCAGCAAATGTAATATTTGTAGGGGTGCCGGAAAAAGCATTGGAATATGCGTATTACATAAGAAAGACCAATTTGAAAATTAATGTTATAGGTTATGTGAGTATGTATAAGCACAAGCCTTTTAAAAGTAAGAAGACTTTAGGCTATGTTGAAAATTTGGAAGATATTTTGAAAAACAATGCTGTGGATCAGGTTATATTCACTTTACCTACAGGTTATGCTGGTGAGTTTGGAAAATATGTATGTCTTTGTGAAGAGATGGGTATTACAGCCAAGATGATTGTTGACCTTTACGACTTAAAGATAGCAAAGACTTATATGGCTTATATAGGTACTTTACCCGTATTAACTTTCCATTCTGTAAATGTTAATACTTTCGAACTGTCAATGAAGAGATTGGTAGATATAATGGGAGCGCTTATAGGACTTTTGCTGACAGGGATTGCTTCGATAATTATAGTTCCCGCCATTAAATTGACTTCTCCGGGGCCTGCTCTTTTCTCTCAGAAAAGGGTTGGACTCAATGGAAGAATATTTAAGATATATAAGTTTAGAACTATGTATGTTGATGCGGAAGAGCGCAAGAAGGACCTTATGAAACAAAATGAGGTGAGTGGTGGTCTGATGTTTAAGATAAAGTCTGACCCTAGAATTACAAAGGTCGGTAAGTTTTTGAGAAAGACAAGCCTTGATGAGCTGCCTCAGTTTATAAATGTGCTAAAGGGTGATATGAGCCTTGTTGGGACAAGACCACCTACCGTTGATGAAGTTAGCAAATATGAGAATTATCACAGAAGGAGAATAAGTTTCAAACCAGGCCTCACAGGAATGTGGCAAGTTAGCGGAAGAAGCAATATAACAGATTTTGAACAGGTTGTAAGTTTAGATACACAATACATAGATGAATGGTCCTTCTGGCTGGATATCAAGATAATTCTTAAAACCATACTGGTTGTGCTAAAAAGAGGAGATGCATATTAAAGATTACGCTATTTTGTGAAATGACAATTGATCAGTTTTTTGGAAGGGCGCATAATTTAATTTCAACAAAGAGTTAAGGAAAAAATTCCTTAACTTTTTTAGAGTATAGGACAATTTAATAAATGAAAGTAGAAGTCTGCTGTCCAATCATGATACAAATTATGTAAAGTAAATGCATTTCATCCCATGAATCATGCATTATGTCAGGAATTATTGAATTTAAATAATGATAAATATATAATTAATTGCGTAAGCAGCATGGGAAAATAGTGGTGAGGTGATAATACGATGTCGAAGATAACTATAGATGCAAAGGCATTAGAGAATATAAGAAATAGAATTAATGATCTTTATAGAAGAATTGGAAGTGCTGAAAACAGTCTTTCATCTGTAAGAAATTCACTAGATTGGGATGTTCGAAACCGTAATGGAATAGATGGAACTTTTTGTAATGTGTTAGAGGATATTTCGGATAGGGAAATAGAGCTTTTGAAAGCAGAACAGTTTTTAACTAGCACTATTGAAAGCTATAAAGCTGCAGAACGTCAATTATTGGTGAAGTTAAATATGAATAGCGAGGACCCTAAGCCAGAAAAGAATAATGCTTACGATGAAATTAAAGATTTAATTTTGTTAACAATAAAAAGTTTGACGAAAATTCTCAACAGATACTTTAAGAGAATACTAATGGCAAGTCCATATTTTTTAATGATTGCCCAATTAAGACGTATATTAAAAATATTAATGGCTTTAGGTATTAAGCTAAAAAACGAACAGCTTGAAGAACCTAAAACTGATAAAACTCATATACCTACACTAGATGGAGTCCTTGAATATAACCTTGATGAATATAACCCGGATGTCTTAATTATGCAAAAGCGGTTGAACGAATTAGGATATACCGACGCAAACGGTAATAAACTTGAGGAAGATGGCATTTTTGGACCTAGGACTCTCGAGGCTGTAAATAAATATAAAGAAGAGTATAACTTGTGGAATCACGGAGAATATGAAGGAAAAGTTGGAATAACAACCTGGGAGCACATGTTTACTAATCCAAAGGTTCCTTATAATAATGAAAGTGTTCCTAGTGGTGAGACAAATACTGAGGGTTCAGTAGAGGTTGATCCTAATACAGGTGCATACAGTGAGTTTGATTATAATTGGACAGGTGAGCATGTTACTCCTGAGTTTAAATCGAAGGTTATTGAGATAGCTCAAAAGCTTGGAATCGATCCTGATGACCTTATGGCAATTATGGCTTTCGAATCAGGCTTTAGTCCAACTGCTGTCAACGGAAAATCTGGTGCAACAGGCTTGATTCAGTTTATGCCTTCAACAGCTAAAGGTCTTGGAACATCTACAGAACAACTCGCAAAGATGACAGCTATAGAGCAATTGGATTATGTTTATGAATATTTTAAAGGATATACAGGAAAAATTCACAATGTTTATGATGCTTATATGGTTGTATTTATGCCGGTAGCAGTAGGCAAGGATAATGATTTTATACTGGGAATAAAGGATTCGGATCAAATTATGCCCGGTACTAAAAATACTTGCTATGGTAAAGTATATGAGCAAAATTCAGGATTGGATATCAATAAAGACGGGATAATAACAAAAGGAGAAGCTGCCCAAAGAGTTATAAATAAAAGAGATACTTATGAAAAAACAAATAATTCCCCATCAGAACCAAAACCAGAACCAAAACCAGAACCAAAACCAGAGCAATCTGGTGGCAGTAACGGTAATTTTGAAACATATACTGTAAAGTCGGGTGATACGTTAAGTGCTATTGCAGCAAGATATAATACAACGGTTGCCAAACTTGCAGAAATCAACAATATATCTAATGTGAATTTAATAAACGTTGGACAGGTTTTAAAAATACCTAAATTTAACGGTAGTATTCCGGATGGGTCAACTGAACCGAACAATACTACACAGCCGGGTGAGCCAGCTCAGACTTCCGGCAATGGTCTAACACACAACAGTAACGGAAATGTGAGCAGTACAAATGCTTGTGTACCTGTTAAGCCTCTTATTACAAATACCGGTGAAAGAAGTGCAGAAAACTATAATGCTGTAATAGACCAGTTTAACGTAGCTACTAACCCTCGCTATAAAATCAGAAATAATAATACCTACTGTAATATTTTTGGCTGGGATGTTACTGTGGCCATGGGAGCTGAACTGCCACATTGGATAAATCGTGCTACAAATGAGCCCTATACCTATGATACATCAAAAACCTATGCCCAAAATGCTGATGTTGCTCGTGAACTTAATGCAAATAGTGTAGCTGATTGGGTTAGGGATTATGGTCCAAATTATGGATGGAGACCTGCTACAGCACAAGAAGCACAGGCGGCTGCAAATGCAGGTAAACCAACAATTGGTGTATGGAAAAATACAGGAGGTATAGGTCATGTTATTGTGGTCAGACCAAACCCTACCAATGATGGTGAAATACATATTGCACAAGCTGGGGCAAGTAATTATAATCATGGTACATTAAGTAATCATGCGAGTTCAAAATTTAGAAACGGAGTTTTATTCTATGTTCATGACTAAGAGCAAAATCGTGTTACCTAAATAAAAATAATAAGGTGGTTTATAATATGAAGAGGATTATAATTTTTTTACTATGTACAGCTTTCTTTTTGGTTTCTTGTGTGAAAACAGATGAAATTAAAGTCAATCCCACAAGTACCACTACTAATACAGCAAACGAAGTGCAAAAAATAGCTAATCTTTTTAGGATAAGTCAAGATGATAAATGGGGATACATTGATAAGGATGGAAAGGTGATAATTGAACCGCAGTTTGAGTATGCGGGAGATTTTTTTGAGGGTAAGGCTGCAATAAAGCAAAATGACAAGTATGGATATATTGATGCGACAGGTTCAATTATTATTGAACCGAAGTTTTATGAGTCCTATACTTTTTCCGAAGGTATGGCGAGCTTTTGGGCTGAGGATGGTTATAAATTTGGTTATATAAATGAAAAGGGTGAAGTTGTAATAGAACCGGTGTTTGACTATGCAGCACCCTTCAAAGAAGGACTAGCAGTGATAAAAAAGGGTGATAAATACGGTTATGTAGATAAAAAGGGAAATATGGCAATAGAGGCTAAGTTCGATTATGCTTACAGCTTTTCCGAAGATTTAGCTTATGTAGTATTAAATAATAAATCGGGCTATATCAATGAGACTGGTGACTTTATAATTGGACCTAAGTTCGATGGTGGTGAAGCTGAATTTACAAGGGATGGCAATTTCTCCGCTGGAATGGCACCGGCTAAGTTGCCTGATAATGACAAATGGGGATATATAAATAGAAAAGGCGAATATGTGATACCGCCGCAGTATGATTATGCCTCAGATTTTTCTGAGGGTTTTGCTGTTGTATCTTCTGAGGGGAATTATGGGTATATTGATGTGGAAGGTAAAATCGTAATAGATACCAAGTACCTTGAGGCATACCCTTTTTCAGATGGATTAGCGATGGTCAAAGTAAATGATGATTATTATGGATATGCGTATATTGATAAGGAAGGGAAGTTTATTACAGAGCCCATTTATGTACGCGAGGAAGGTTCTTTGATAGGATTTAAAGATTTTTTTGATGGAGTTGCAAGGGTCTTTACAAAGGAATATGTGTGGGGATATATAAATAAATCAGGAGTACTAATTTGGCAATTACAGACTCAATCAGTAAATGAAAATCCAAATGTTGATAATTATCTTAATGAAGGCGAAAAGCTTTTGTCACAAGGTAAGTTTGATGAAGCCATGCAAGCTTATGACAAAGCTATTGAGCTAAAACCGGACTATGCACATGCCTTTTTAGATAAGGGTAAGTTATTGTCGATGCTAGGAGAGACAGATAAGGCAATTGAGGCTTATGACAAAGCTATTGAGTTAAAACCGGATTATGCAGAAGCCTATTATCAAAAAGGGTTGCGTCTTCAAATTTTAGGTGATTTTGAGGAATCTATTCAGTTGCTAAATAAGGCCATTGAATTAAAAGCGGATTACTCCGAGGCATATTTTATTAAAGGGGTTGCATTGAGGTCATTAAATAAATATAGAGATTCGATAGACGCTCTTGACAAAGCTATTGAATTAGACCTAAAAAATGTAAACGCTTATATTAATAAAGCCAGAGCCTTAGGCGGATTGAGTGAATATCCTGCTGCAATAAAGACTTTAGAAAAAGGTATTGAAATAGCTCCCGAGGATGCATCATTATACTATGAACAAGCCATATTTTATGCCTTTATGGATGATGTAAATAATTCCATAGAGAACTTAAAGAAGAGTTTATCCCTGAATCCTAATTACAAAAAAATAGCAGGAAGTGAACCGGGTTTTTCGAGCTTAAAAGATAATGCTGAGTTCAAAACACTTATAGAGTATTAATTTAAGGAAAAAATACCAATGCTTTTTTATGTGGAAAATTTGAAGTGCATGATAGGTACTTGGTAAATTGGGTAAAAGATGATATACAGTCAGGCGTTAAGCAGACAATCATTTGGGATAAGAACACCTTGATAACAAGAGTTTACTATGCTAATATTAGACCATAATAGATGCGGACATTCGGAGTATAAAACAAGGCTTCGATAAGGAGTGTGTTGAGGCGGTTGTCTAATAAATTCATAAAAATGAATAATTAGTATAAATAAAACTATCATAAAAATGTGAAAGGATATACTGAATGAAAAAGAAGTTTAGCTTAATGCTGATTATATCAACCACATTGGTAATTGCAATGGTGTTGATAATATTTGCATTTTCAACTCAGCAAGGTGAAAGTTCTGTAGGGATATCGGAGGGTATTGTTGACTCCTTGATTCAAAAACTGGGAATGAAGAGCTTTATAGAAGGTAACGAATTGCTTTACGAGCATCGGAATTACATATTCAGAAAGATAATGCATTTTATCGAGTATGCACTATTGGCGACCTTAACGTTTATTACATTGAAGCTGCGAAAATTAAGATTAAAGCACATATCTATAATGACGTTGTTGTTTGTAGGCATAGTTGCATCGGTTGATGAATATTACCAGAGTCATATTCCCGGGAGATCACCTCATATTAGAGATGTTCTTATTGACACATTTGGGGCCTTTACAGCAATTATTACTATTTTAATTAATATAAAACTATTTCAGAGATTAAAAAAAAAAGATGAAGCTTATCAATAAGCTCCATCTTTTTTAAATATATTTATTATTGTTTTAAGAATAATTTTTATGTCCATCAATATAGACCATTCATCAATGT
>JAEZUI010000145.1 GCA_023421115.1 Bacillota bacterium
TGTCCAAGTTACTGACAAATAGCCTGTCCGATAACATGTTTGTTTTTCGGTTGATACACGATATAAAGCAATTGCTTTTTTATTGATTAACTCTAACTGGTAATACTCTCCTTGGACTTATAAATAATTCCTTACAAAATCTTTAATTCTTTTAATCTTATTGGTAGAATTTCCAGAGGTAAAATAAAATGTGACCCATGTTTTATGCTTTTCATCGCACCTCACTAATATTGTTTCATTGTCTTCAAAGGTTATTTTCATGTATTCAACTGTCCTGATTGTAACATTTTCGCAATTATAAATTTTTCTTTTTTCATCATCGCTATCTGGAATTAGGTCACTCAAATATACAATTGAATTTAAATCAATCATAAAATCATCCTTTCAATATAATCTTTGTCGTATTAAATCATATTAAATTTTACTATTATAATCAAGAGCAACTTTAATATATTTAAATATATTTTCAAATAATTTAATGATATTTTGATTCAATTTTAATTTTATTTATATTGTTATTTTAGATTGCTATTACCGAAGAATTTTACTACATTCTACGAAAAATCAAAAAAAATCGTAGAATCAGCTGATTCTACGAAAATATATACCGAAGTTTTTTAACTCCTTTTACGAAAAATTAATGATTTTCGTAGTAATTAAAGCCTACTTATAAATAAAACCACATTTAAAACCCTTGATTACAAGGATCTTAAATCTAGTATCATTTACGGCTTTTTATATTGTTAGTTTCCAAATCATAAAAAAAACCTACCTACATGTTCTATAGACAGGTTTTGTAATACTATTGAGTTTATCTTTACTCTGATGTTGGTTTTGTAGGATCAAAACTGTTTATTAATGGTATGATGATATTAATATAATAATCATATTTTATCATTGTAAAAGTGTCGATTTGTTCTATTGGTATATTTGTCAGTATTGGTTCAGTTTTTTGAGAATTAATTAATTTGCCTAAATTATTTTCAACTTCAACACTATATCCTAATTCTTTATATTCATTTAAAAATTCTACTAATTGTATATATTGTGTGCCTGTAGTTTTACTATATCTATTACTATTTTTATCATAATAAAAAATAGTTAATCCATCTGCTGTTTTTGTTAATGGATCATTATTATCAATTTTATTGTCAGAAATATTACTATCTTTAGTATTAATATAAATAGTATTATTTTTAAAATCAAGAGATATCCCTAATATATTTGTTATATCTCTAAGTTGTAAATATGTTCTACCTTCTATATTATAACCCTCTACATCAGCGTTTTCATCATTAACAACAATTGGATAAGAATTAGGCACAATATTTAATTGTGTTGTTGCAAATACTCCTGCTGATGAAAATAAAACTCCTCCTAATATAAAACTAACCACTGTTTGTTTATTAAACCATTTATTCATAATTATCCTCCTATAATTTCTATTAACACTAATAAATATATTTCGGTAAATATTGTTAAATTGTTTAGACTAAAATTATACCCAAAATAAAAAACTGCCTATCAAAGCAGTTTTAATTTTATAAATATGAAGAATTTACCATTATCCCTATTACAACACGTTACAACATTTTACCTTCAAACCCTTTAAAATAGCCATTAATCTTTCATTACGAGTGAATTGCTCTACCTCTGAGCCACAGTGGCTTATAAGCTCTAATAATGGTACTTCTATACTTATAAATTGTCAAGTTCGATTACTAATAGAACTTTGTTACACTAAATACCAATTACACATCAAAAACTATTATTCTTTAATTCCCTAACACTCTTTTAGAAATTTCTTTTACTTTACTTTTCAATTTTTCCTCATCAATAGTTTTAAGAATTCTGTTCTCCATAAGTATGTTACCGTCAACAATAACCGTATCAACATCCGAACCTTGAACGCAATATACCAAAGCCGGTATATATTCATTAATCGGAACTATGTGTGGTTTGTCCATATCAATTAATATAATATCAGCTTTTAAGCCTTCCTTTATTTGTCCAATCTCATTATCAAACCCGGTAGCCTTTGCACCGTTTACAGTAGCCATTCTTAAAGCTTCCTCAGCAGTAACTAGCGTTGGCTGCATTTGTGCTCCTTTATGAATCAAAGCTGCAAGGTGCATCTCTTCAAACATATCGAGATTGTTGTTGCTAGCAGTACCATCAGTACCTAGTGCAACATTTATACCTCTCTTCATCATTAATGGCACATTTGCTATACCACTGCCAAGCTTTAAATTACTTGTAGGATTATGGGCTACATTGACCCCTTTGCTTTTTAATATGTCATAATCACTATCAGACAAGTGAACACAATGAGCCGCTATTACTGGAACATCAAATACGCCGGCATCTAGGCAGACTTCTGCGGGATCTGCTCCGTATCTTTTTATACCTTCTTCCCGCTCTTTAAAAGTCTCAAGCAAATGAATATGAATACCGGTATTAAGCTCTTTTGCAAGCTTGGCTGATTCAGTCAAGCCAAGCTCATCACAAAGATAAACCGAATGTATTTCTACGTACACTTTAATTCTGCCGTTAGCCTTGTTGTGCCAGTTTTTGAAGAATTCAACACATATCGGTACCTGGTTTCTGACCATTTCACCTTCACTGCCGATAAATTTAAAGGCATTTCTCGATAGATTAGCCCTCATTCCGGTCTCTTCAACTGCTTTAGCTACAGTATCCATATGGTAATACATATCAGTAAATGTGGTTGTACCGGTCTTTATCATTTCTGCCATTCCAAGCATTGTTCCCCAGTATATATCTTCTTCCCCCAACTTCGCCTCTGTCGGTATAATATTGTTAAAAAGCCATTCTTCTAAAGGCAGGTCGTTAGCAAAGTTTCGTAATATAGTCATTCCACTGTGAGTATGTGTATTGATAAGACCAGGCATAGCAAGCTTATTGCTGCCATCTATTACTCTGTCTGCATTAAATTCCTTAAGTTTATCTTCACTTGTGCCAATAAAGTATATCTGATTTTCCTTTATAGCTATATTGGTATTCTTTATGACAGTACTGCTTTTATCACAAGTAACAACATCTATATTTTTAATCAGTATATTCATGGTTTACCTCTTTTCTAACGACATTATAGTGTATTTTAATTCCAACTTCCAAGATACTTTATTTGTTCCTCAGTCAACTCATCAATATTAACGCCCCAAGACTTGAGTTTCATGTTTGCAACTCTCTTGTCAATTTCGTCGGGAACGTCCACAACTTTGTTTCCAAGTTTATTATAATTTTTCACCATATACTCTGCTGATAGCGTTTGAAGGGCAAAACTCATATCCATAATTTCAGCCGGATGACCATCCCCTGCAGCAAGATTTACCAATCTACCCTCTGCAAGTATGTTAATCCATCTTCCGTCTTCCATCCTATATCCCATTATGTTTTTTCTCTGTTCCTTCTTTTCAACTGTCATTGCTTCAAGTTCAGGCAAGCAAATTTCCACATCAAAATGGCCCGCATTACACAAAATTGCACCGTCCTTCATAACTTTGTAATGGTCACTGTGAATTACCCTGCTGCAGCCTGTAACAGTAATAAAAATATCTCCGTGCTTCGCTGCTTCCTTCATTGGCATTACTTTAAAGCCGTCCATTATTGCTTCAGCGGCCTTAATTGCATCAATTTCGCAAACAATTACATTTCCGCCCATGCCCTTTGCTCTCATTGCAATACCTTTTCCACACCATCCATACCCTACAACTACCACATCTTTGCCTGCTACAATAAGGTTTGTGGTTCTGTTTATTCCATCCCACACCGATTGTCCTGTGCCATATCTGTTATCAAAAAGGTACTTGCAATAAGCATTGTTTACAGCTACCATTGGGAACTTCAAAACTCCATCACTTTCCATGGCTTTAAGTCTTATAATCCCTGTGGTAGTCTCCTCACAGCCTCCCATAATATGTGGAAGCAACTCTGTCCTTGATGTATGTAAGAGATGAACTAAATCTCCTCCGTCATCAATTATTATATTAGGTTTATATCCGAGAACTAGATTTATGTGTTTCTCATACTCTTCTTTAGTCGCTCCATACCATGCGTATACATCAAGCCCATCACTTGCTAATGCTGCAGCAATATCATCTTGTGTCGATAGTGGATTACTTCCTGTCACAGAAACTTCTGCTCCGCCCGCTGCAAAAACTTTTGCCATATATGCTGTTTTTGCCTCAAGGTGAACAGATATCGACACTCTTACTCCATAAAAAGGTTTTGTTTCTGAAAACTCTTCCTCAAGGCTTCTTAAAATAGGCATATTTTTTCTTACCCACTCAATTTTCTGCTTTCCAGACTCAGCCATATTAATATCACGAATTGAACCTCTCATTTTATCAACTACCTCCAAATTTTGATTTAATTTTCTTTTTTATACCGGCCACATATCTATAACTTTTTTTACCACACAAGTAAAATTCCTTTCAGCCTGTTTAGCAGTTTGCATGACCTCTTCATGATTTAAGGGTTGATTTAATATCCCGGCTGCCATGTTGGTAATACACGATATTCCCATAACATTCATTCCTGCATGTCTTGCAGTTATTACCTCCGGCACGGTGGACATTCCCACTGCGTCAGCCCCTAAACCAGCTAAAGCCCTTATTTCAGAAGGTGTCTCATACATAGGTCCTTTAGTAAACACATAAACACCTTCCTGCATTTTTACACCTGCTTCCTCTGATGCTTTTTTAAGCAGCTCTCTTAGTTTTTTACTATAGGCCTCACTCATATCCGGGAACCGTACTCCGAATTCATCAAAGTTTTTACCCCTTAGTGGGGATGGTGCAAAAAAGCTTATATGATCCCTTATAATCATGAGATCGCCCGGACTAAAAGATTTATTGATTCCGCCCGCTGCATTTGTAACAAGTAGATCATTAATACCAAGCAGTTTAAAAACTCTTATCGCGATAACCACTTGGGAAATATCATAACCCTCATAATAATGAAAACGTCCTTTCATCGCTATTACGGGCTTATTTCCTATTTCCCCGCACACAAGTTTTCCTGCATGTCCTTCGACTGTTGACAGCGGAAACCCGGGTATATCTTTATAATCTATCTCAATGCTATTTTTTATATCATCCACAAGAGGCCCTAATCCTGAACCTAAGATAATTGCAACCTTTGGTACAGAGCCTAGCTTACTTTTAATATAATGGGCAGTTTCTTTCAATTTTTCATAACTGTACATAAAATTCCTCCCGACATTAATATTATACTTATTTTTATAAATTTCCTAAAATAAAATTCAAAGTTTTAGTCTGCTTCTTAAAATAATCAAAGTAGTAAATTCCGCTGCGGCGAACAGCGGAAAAATATCTTCTCAAAAAGTGTCTTATAACGCTTACGCTATAAGACTTTCAGGATGAATGTTTGCTAAATAAACAAACTTTTTAAGAAGAATTGTATATATAGATAACGAACATTAAAGTTAAATTTATATAGCACTTAAACGTTATCTAATTTAGATGAAAAACTTCCTTTAAAATTTAGTTTTAGAGTTTTTCATCTATAGACAGCTTATATTTTAATAAATATACCATAAATAATGGATAAAGAAAACAAAATAAATCTAAAAAAGCTATGTTATTATTGCATAGCTTTTTTTAGGTAATTATTGAAAAAATTATTCTTTAGGCATCTGCTAAGGTTACCTTCTTATGCTCATCACACGCTATTACTTTTCTTTTATTATCAAGCTTTGTCACCAGCATTACTTTTCCATCCCATAAGTCAACCACATGTTTTAAAGTTTCATAGGCATAACCTATATCTAAATCCCTTCCATCATAGTCGTGCTCTAAAATAAGCATATTATCACTTTGTACCCATTCTAGAACTTTTATTACAGGAATACCCGACGTACCTGCACCGTTTGCTATTGTATCGCGAACTTCCTTCCATCCATCTTCATCGGAAACATTTGTTATAACATAATTATTTCCAAGTTTTACATATTCAAAAAGATTCATCTCTTCACACAGTTCACGTGTCAGATATCGTCTAATAAAAGACTGGTCTCTTTCAACTTCTCTGACTTCAAATATCTTCTTCAAATCGCCCTTATTTTTATTCTTAAGATCCTCAAAAATTTTAAAACCTACATAATAAGGATTAAGTTGGCCAAGATGAGGTCTTATAACCTGATTGTGGCGCTTTAAAAATTCAATATGCAACCCTTGGGGTAAATTTAATTCATTTAAAATGGTGTAGTGCCAGAAGCTTGCCCATCCTTCATTCATAATCTTGGTCTCTATTTGAGGTATAAAATACAGTGTCTCCTCCCTGACAATATTAATAATATCTCTTTCCCAACTTGTCAGTTTACCATAGTTCATAATAAATAAAAGCATATCCTCATCAGGTTCGAAAGGAATTTTTTTAAAGTCTGGCAAAGGCTCCTCTTCTTTACTTTTTGGATCTAATAAACGGTATTCGTTCTGTGGTTTTGTCAACCTTTTTAAAGCATCTTGCTTTTTCTGCTCGTCAGATATCCTCTTTTCACCTATTGTCCTCGATATCTGAAATTTAACAGCATGAGCAGCATTTAGAATCTTCTCCACCCTGGCATATCCAATACCCGGATCTTGAATATATTCTCTTATCCTGTTTGCATGATTTTTAAACATTTCCACAGTGTTTTCTGCCCGAGTGCCAAGTTTGAACAGTCTGTTATTCCTAAAAAAATCATTATGACCATATACATGGGCAATCGTAAGTATTTGCAAAAGCAGTGTATTATCCTTCATCAAGTACGCAAGACATGGGTTGGAATTTATAACCATTTCGTAGGGAAGCCCTGTCATATTATATCTGTGTAGTGTTTTAGTTCTCTCATAATGCTTTCCATAGCTCCAATGAGGATAATGTGAAGGCATACCAACATAAGTCTCATACCCAATCATATCTTCATAACTGCATATTTCAAATTCCTGCTCATAATATTTAAGACCGAATTTATTTGCAATCTCTTCAATTTTCTCATTCCATTCAAACAGCTCATTCATACTGTAATCAGCCATATTTTCACCCCCAGGATCCGGTTATAAATAACAAAATGCTCTTATTCTCCTTCTTTGTCGAGAAGCTTCTTTAAACCGGTCAAGATGTCTTCCTTTCTAGTCATAGTTATAATAGCAAAATTCTTATTATTAATACTTTTTTGATATTCGCTTTTTATTGTACTAGCTGAAGAATAATATCCCGGTACAATTTCACCATATCCAAATAAATTGCACACCTCACATAGTTTTTGTGCACATTCCACTGCTTTTTTATTGTCCTCCGACCAATTGTCTCCATCACTGCAGTGAAAAGCATATATATTCCAACTTGCAGGGTTATATCTTTGCTCAATTATCTCGAGAGCCTTTTCATAGCCACTGCTGATATAGGTTCCACCCGACTCACCTTTATGGAAAAACTCATCCTCATTCACTTCCTTTGCAGAAGTGGTGTGGGCAACGAATGCAACTTCAACATTGGAATACTTTAGCCTTACAAACTGGTAGAGAAGAAAATAGAAACTTCTCGCCATGTATTTCTTAGTCTGATCCATTGATCCTGAAACATCCATTATACATATAACAACTGCATTAAAGTCCTTCTTATGGTCTTCTCTGACTCTTCTATACCTTAAATCATCTTCCATAAAAGGAAATCTCTTTTTTTGTTGTTCTGTCTCACTATCTAGGATGTCTTCAACCTGATCTTTGGCATCATCCGTTTCTTCATGATTTCGCAAGAATCCCTGTTTCCTCTTTATCTTTTCTATAACAGAACGTCTCTTAGCCAGCCTAGGAGGGATACCCTTACGCTGGTACCCTAAATTCTTTAAGCTTCGTATAGATTCTATCTCAGCCATTTTCTTTTTATCGATGTCCGGAAGGTTTAAGTCTTCGAAGAGATATTTGATCAACTCTTCAATGGTAATCTCTGTCTCATAAATGTCTTCGCCTTCCTGATTCCCGGCCTGACCTTCACCATTTCCGTTTTTACCTGCTTTGTCCTCGCCGATCCTATCTCCGCGCTTTTCACTGCCATCTCCTGAGCCGGCTGATGTTCCGTTATTTCCATATACAAACTGGTACTCCTTAATACCCTTAATAGGTATTTTGATCTTTTTGTCCTTACTCTGACCAATAATACTCTCTTCGGCAATTATATTACCTATATTCTTTTTTATAGACTCTTCAACCAATTCTCTATGCCGCCTTTTATCCTCGGCCGAACGGTCTTTTCCATTATTGACAAATTCCCTAAATATAGCCATACAAACCACCCCCGCTAGTTTTTGCTGTGTTTAGGAAAGGGGTTTAATCTTTCCAAAGATTATTTGCAGCATATTTTAAAACTACATTACAGCAGTGGTCACAATATCCGTTTTTCTTCATTTCTTCAACCATAGCGTTAAATTTCTCGCCCTGCTCCTTATCCCTTACCTTTGCAAGAGTAATAACTCTGCTAAGATCTCTTACTGATGCAGTTAGCTTTTTCTCAATAGCCTCTTTTAGAGGTTCATAACTACCAAAGTCAAGCTTTCCACCGCTTCTCAAAACATAGAACATATATGCGGTAACATCAGCTCTAAATCCCTTTGCTGCTGTATCGGTAATCCCTATCTGTTCTTCTATTGATCTTAAAAACTTATCATCCGGTTCAAGCTCTTCTCCTGTATTCTTATCCTTAATTTTTGTCTTGTTAACAAAAGCTTCTGCATGGTCAAGATAATTGTTGAATAAACTTTCTGCCTGTTCTCTGTATCCATGAATGAAGGCTTTTGTTATTTCTTTTTCAAGAATCTTGTTATATTCTTTTCTAATGCTGTCCTGTATAAATCTCAAATACTTTTCTCTGTCTTCTTCACTAATTGCTAACTCTTTAACGGCTTTAACTAATGACTCCATAACCGATATAGGATTGATACAGTTATGCTCAGAATCAGAAAGTGTAGTATCTAATGCCTTCATGATAAATCTTGTCGAAATACCCGTCATTCCTTCCCTTTGAGCCTCTTCCTTCAATTCAAAAATGTCTATTTTTCTTGTCATACCCTTTTCAACAATTTCTTCACCGTTATATATTTTGAGTTTTGTCACAGGATCCACCTTGTTAGATGGTGAAAGCCTTGAAAGAATTGCAAACATTGATGCAATTTCAATGGTATGCGGAGCTATATGTGCGCTAAACTTACTCTTTTTGAGTATCTTCTCGTAAATTTTAATTTCTTCATTAAGCTCTAAACAGTAAGGAACCTCTATTTTTACAATTCTATCTAAAATAGCTTCATTGGTATGATCTGATTTAAACTTATTCCATTCAGCTTCATTAGAATGGGCAAGGATTATGCCGTCAAAATATATCATCGAACCTTTACCCGGTGATGGAATAGATTTTTCCTGAGTTGCAGTGATCATTGTATGAAGGTATTCGGTTTCATTTTTGAATACTTCTATAAATTCAACGATACCTCTATTACCAACATTAAATGCTCCGTTTAAGGATAATACCCTTGGGTCATCTTCAGCATACATATCTATTTTAGATATATCAACACTTCCTATAAGCACAGATGTATCCTGATTATTAGGATCTACTGGAGGCACAACTCCTACTCCCTTTCTAGATCTTATTGAGAAACCAATACTTTCTACAGGGAATTTTTCATATTCTCCACCAAATTCATTTTTCAGCCTGTAACGGCACACTGGACACAAATCCCCTTCAATTCTTACATTGAGTATTTCTTCAAACTCTTTTCTCAAATGCTTTGGCACAAGATGTAGAGGTTCTTCCCTCATTGGGCAACCTTTCAAAGCATATATAGTTGGACTTATTTCAAGGGCTTTTTTTAGAGTCTCCATTAAAGAAGATTTACCTGCACCAACAGGACCTACAAGGTACAAAACCTGCCTTGCTTCTTCTCCTGCCATTGCTGCTGAATGAAAATACCTTACTATCTTCATTATAGTTTTATCTATTCCAAAAAAATCATCTTCAAAGAATTTGTACCTCTTTATGCTGTCATTACCATATATTCTGCGTAGCCTATGATTTTCATCCGTTTTTATTACCTCTACACCCGGCTCTGTTATCACCTTATACATCCGCTGATGAGCCAACATTGGAATTTCAGGGTTTTCTCTAAGGATTTCAAGATATTCAAGAAAAGTTCCTTCAAAGTGTTTTACTTTGCGCTCTTCTCTGTCCTTACGAATAATACTTGACAAATCATGTCTTTCCATAATTATGCCCCCTTTTCTTTCCATAGGATTTTAATAATAAAATCTTTCAACATATTAACTTTTATATTCCACAATCAATAAAGCTTTAACCATAAATTCAAGAATCTATTAGGTCATTTCAAAAAATAGCCTATACAATATTAAAGTCATAAAGCCAATCAAATAAGATTTTTGAAATGGCGATTGCAAAGTTTTTTTGGAATTACCTTATATTTATAATAAATCTAAATCCTATCTTTTTTGACTCTTTCATATTACTACCCTAGATGCAGTAAAAAACTTAAAATACGCTTGAAATTATGCCAAATATGATTTATTATATATGTTACACAAAAGAATTTATTTTGTGAATAATTTAGCTTTATCTTGTTGTGTCTTTATACCTACAATTCATAATATTACTAAATCAAATATAAAATACTATAGCATATTAACTTTTAACATCATTGTTATTTTGGGTAGAATGTTATCTTCAATAGATATTGCTAATCTTCATACTTTAAGGCATTTGAAAACGAATTGCAAGAAATTTTACCATCTGTGAAATAGAATTACTACTAAAAAAATCTATTGCACAGGTCGAATTTTTACAGAATTGCTAATTAAATTATACCACATTTATTTTCAAATATCTATAATTTTTTATTTGCCACATTTTACTTAAGTTCGTATAATAATTTGGTGGTATAATATATAGCATATACATTTTCTGAAATATATTAGTAAAACATCAGGAGGAGAAAATGAAAGTTTTTACAAAAGTTCTCAAACATATTTTATTTATAACTACAATAATTTTCACCGGACTTTGTCTATTTACTTTTATTTTATCATTGAATATAAACAATACAATTATGACTTCAAAGTATCACAAAACACTTCTTGAAAAAAATGGTATCTATTCGTATGTCAATGATCTGGTAAGTACTTCTTTAGACGGAGTCATTGATAACTTAAAACTTGAGCAAACTAGCGATCAAAATGCAGAATTTCTTAAAATTCTTGAAAACACAACCTCTCCTGAAATGATTAATATGAATATAAACTCTCTTACCGAGCAGATTTTTCAATACTTCAGAGGAGAAAGAAGAAATCTGCCCGATCTTTATATTGATATAAATTCACCAATAAATAGTAAGGATTCTAGTGAAAATGCTGTTGATACAGCTGTTGCTTCAGATATATCGGGACAAATTAAAAAAATCAACCTACAGGCGATTTTATTGACCTTAAATAGAACCGATATATCAGAACAGCTTACACTTGTCAAATTCGTTTACTTTGTAGCCTCACATATAACTGGGTTATCAATATTATTAGTAGCTTTAATGTTACTGATAATACTGATGCTGTACAGAAGATCCGATGCGATTATTAAGTGGCTTATTTCAGCGCTAGTTTTTTGTGGAATTTTCAATCTTGCTCTTTCAATAGTCCTATTTATATACTTAAATAAAGTTTTACCCGACAGCATATATTTGTTTTCTATGGCTTTGCCTCTTAATTCAGAATTGATTATGTCATATATAAACGATTTGTTATTTCCATTGTCCTTCTTCTGCCTTATTCTAGGTATAGTTTTTCCAATTCTATGCCTATTAATTTATACCTTTAGAACAAAATTTGCTAAAATATTAAGAGTTATTAAGGTACTTGCCTCAAAACTTCCAATAAAATCAAAAATAATTTTGAAGTATGGTGTTATGTCTGTGGTTTTGGTTCTTATAGTATTTGGAATGGGATTTAATCTCTATGCCTTTAAAAACGGCTATGATTCTAATAGTTTTTCAAATGTGGTATCTAAGCTTACAAATACAAATACAGTTACACAAGTTATATCGGCAAAAGATGATACTATATATACTCTTCAGGTAAAACTTAAGGATGCTGCAACAGATATACCTATACCAGGTATAAAAATTTCTGCAACAGGTCAATCTAAATCACCTGAAAAGTACTTCAGTACTTCAGCAATTACAGATGAAGACGGCTGTTCAAAGTTTATACTAGGTCAAGGTACCTTTCATCTTAGTTTTACTTCACCCACATTATTTAGTGAATATACTCTACCTTCACCTTTTTTTTACGAAATAAAATCAGCAGGAATTACCATACTAACAGTCAATCTAGAAAAAAACAAGCCTGCAGATGGAGTTGGTGAAATTGAAGTATTGAATGAAGAAAACCTTCCTATAAAAAATTTAGAATTATATTTAGCTGAAGAAATAAAACTTGAGACAGAACAAGATTCAGAACAAGATGATGATTCTCTTGTTTCCCCAAGTCCAAAAACTGCAAAGTATTTCTCAGTAACAAATAACGAGGGTATTGCAATATTTAAACTACCACCAGGAAAATATTACGCAGGATTCTCTAAATCAAAATTTCCGGATGATTATGTACTACCAGAAATGTTTGAAATGAATATTTCTTCCGATTATGTTACCCGATATACAATAAGGTTCTCCAGCATTAGCAAGGAATCCGATCCTTTACTATCTGAAGAATAAAACCGTTGTGTAACAATTCTATTTGGGTTTGAATAATATATAAGGTAATGTAGTTATGTAAATATCGCAATAAAAGGAGGATTTATATTATGTTACCTTACTATAGTTATCCCTTTGTCTCACAAAATACAGGCAATTTTAACCAACCTGCAACATATAACCCATATATGCCTCCGGTAGTTAACCCTGTTTCACCTTATTCAAATCCTAATTTTATGCCCTACGCACCACAGGAAATGCCTTCATATGAATACAATGAGAGCAGCCCAATGTTTGAAAACCTTGAAACAGAAGATACCCAAAATATAAACTATCCAAATTCGGAGGTCCGCCAACCAAACCCAGTTTTGAGTGACAACCCTGCAAGACCTAATATTACATTATTCAAGGAGCTTACTGGTTATCCTAACTATGGTAATCCAAGCGGTAATGCAGACATATTATATACAGGCAACAGAGGTGTCTGGACTTTTGAAGTTCCAGCATATCTTCTTGTACCGGGAAACCTTAGATCTCAAATAATAATTCGTGGCGTATTAGATGATCATCAAAATGTACCTGTCAATAATTACTCTGCAAGAATAACCGTAAATGGAACGGTAGTTCATACAGGAAGAGTCCCCTTTGAACACGGACGGCCAGTTGGTCAACAATTCAACAATTGGAGAAGTTTAACTTTTAATGTTCCGAATTTGAGAAGGAACAATAGGGTAGTTATTGAAAACACTTCTAGAGCCGGACGCAATGACTGGATAGCCTTTGACTGGATGGAATTACGATTTGTTACAAGATAAATCAAGATACTTCGTTTTTTGGCGATCTTAAATACCAAAATAAAAACTCCGGGAATATCCAGGAGTTTTTATTTTTTATCTGAAAAGTCATTTTCTTATATTTTGCATCTTAAAACGCATGCTCTTTTTGAACCGATATTTTGCCAATACTCGATATGCCCTTCATCTTGCCGGAAGTTTTCAAAGGAATAGTTGTTCGCTTTTACATACTCGACAATATCTTTCGAGAACAGCACATCCCAACCCTCTTCTTTTACTGACGGAAGCTTGCTGAATGTATACTCATCGTATAACTCTCTAAATTCATTAAACAGCATAACCTTATACGTTCTACTGGTATTTTTATAAACTGCATATCCTGCTCTAATTTTGACAATATCCTCTATTGCAATATTTCTGTCTTCAATTATCAGTTCATGTAATTTTTTATCAATATAAAGTGTCCTATAACTATCTAAATATGTGTGCAAAGCTTTTTTGTTATTAATATTCTTAAAGTTCTTGAGAGACACTTTAAGAAATTCAGGTTTGTCATTTCTAAACAATACAATGGTTGCTTCATCTTTGTTTAGATACCAAATTTCATTTTCATCCATATGTATAACTTCACCTGACAAATTCTTCTCATTAAATATCGGAAACAAGAAAGGCTCGTTATCAAAAAACATTACACGTCTGATTCCAACCTCAGTAGCTTCTTTAACTGTAACAGTAAACGGTTCACCCCAGATATCACGGTCAATAATGACCATTCTTCCTGATTCTGTACAATAAATATAATTCTTTTTGTTTGAAAAGGCTAAATCCTTTTTATCTATATTTAATACCCTTTCGAGATTTCTAATCTTATCTTTCTTTAATGAATTTAGAAAATTAGTAGCTTTGTCAGAGTTCTGGTGTATACTATCCAATATGTTATCTTTTAGATTTTTAGGAAAAGCCGATATACCTTCCTTACCCTTCTCTGACTGCAAGACCGAAGCACTAGCACTAGCGCCAGCATTAGAATTAGCACTAGCGTTAGTATCCCTATTTTCATTAACTTCAGCTTGTACTTTGCCCTTATTCCTTGAATTTGATGATGCAATTAAAAACTCATCCGGAAGTAAATTAATATCTTTCATGGTCACTCTTAAAACGTCTTTTTTATTATCCATGAAACCACCCCTTAAATTATAAAAACCGAAACAGTGTAGATATGTTTAAATTTCCAAATTCATATTATACCTATGTCATATTACATAACAATTATAACTTATATCGTAAAAAATGCCAATACCTTATAAAAGAATTTCCAATAAAAACACTCTATTTTTACTGCTTAAACTTTATTTTTTGGTAAATTGCTAATAAATCAGTACTTAATTATTACCAAGTTTCATAAAAATCGATTTGTGTGTAGACAAAACAATAAATTCGTTAAGATGTATATAGAGATTAATACTAATTATAAGAAAATAATTTACCTACAGTATAATATTTCGCACAAACAATAAATTTTCGTCGGTATAAACAAAACTTTTTTAAATAAGTTAGAATTATATAGCACTTAACGTTATCTAGCATAGATGATAAACTTCCTTTAAAATTCAGCTTTAGCATTTTATATAGAAATAGGCTGTAACAAACTTTATAAAACTGTTTGCTACAGCCTGACCTTTAAATCATTAAAGCACAAATTATCCAATTATTTGTAAGTATCTATTATTTGTTAATAACTTTGTAAATTGTTTAGTTTTGAGGATTAATTTCTGTACCATTTTCTGTGTTAGCTTCTGTTTCAACTTCAACATCAGCCTCTGTTTCAATAGCAGTTTCTGTTTCAATAGCAGTTTCTGTTTCAATGACAGATTTCTCCAATCCTTCAGTCATTTGACTGTCATCAATCTCTATCTCTTCTTCAATTTCTATAGTTTCAGTCTCGTCGTCCCATTCCACTTTCAATCCAAAGTTTTCAATAATGAATCTTAACGGAACAACAGTTCTACCATTTAAAACTTCCGATTTTGAGTCAATCTGTATTTCTTCACCATTTACAACTGCGGTGCCGCTTCCTATAACCAAAATAATTACTTTTTCACCTTTAGTTATTGTTACCTGTTGAGTTTCGGCATTCCATTCAACATTAGCACCTAAGCCCTCTGTTATAGCTCTTACAGGTATTAATGTTCTTCCTTCTTTTATAACCGGCGGCGTATCAAATTTAAAATTCTTACCTTTTGCTATAATACTGTCAACACCTAACACTTTTATATCTTTATATTTAGATTTTAATTCTTGAGTTGTCTCACTTACAACCTTTAGCTCCTCTGGAGTATATCTATTTCTAATCTCTTCTTTCATTTGTTTTTTGATTTGTTCCATACCCTTTTTTAAGGATGCCATTTGTTCTTTATATTGATTAACTTGTTGTTTAAGCTGCTCAACAAGTACTGTATCTCCAGCTTCCTCTGCTTCTTTTAGTTGTTTTTCCAGTTCTTCTTTCTTATCTTCAATTTCATCTTTCTGAGCCTCAATAATATCTTTTTCAGCTTCTAGCTTATCTTTTGCCTCTTCCCACAATTTTTTTGCTTCACTGGCTTCTTTCTTAGCTTCTTCCATAAATTTATTCTTATTTTCTTCCTTTATTTTTTTCTCTCTATCCTTTTCTTTAACCTTTTCTTTAACCTTTTCTTTATCTTTTTCAACTACTTCCTCATCCTTTTTCTCTTCCACTTTTTCATCCTCTTCTATTTCGTCTGCTTCTTCATCTATGTTATCTACTGCTGTTATGTCATTCTCCCCTGCCAAAACCTGTATACTGCTAAAAGTAAGTGTGAAAATAAATGTAACGGTTAGAACAATGATAGACAATCGAAAATACTTTTTCATAATGCGTACCCTCCTAAATTTTATTCATGTTATATATTTCGAATAAATTATACGGAGATTAGAGGTAGAAATTAAAAACCAAATAAATTAGTACATAATACCCAAAACTCCTAGGTCTTTTGTCTCATCGGGCCTTCAACGACCTTTCTTTTGCATCTTAATTTTATCTCTTCTAAGCATTTCGTAGATACCAAGGGTCAATAAAAAAATCCCGAAATACTTTTTCAGAAGAGCACCAGGCAGTCTTATTGCCAACCGTGAACCTATATATGCACCTAGCAAACCAAAAATAATTATTGGAATTGCTACACTAAAATCAATCCGTTTATTCCTTATGTGTACTATTAAGGCTATAATAGCCGTTGGAATAAAAAAAATGAGGTTTACACTTTGAGCAACATGCTGATCAGGATTTGCAAATATAACAAGGGCGGGAATTAAAATTGTCCCACCTCCTATACCCATGCCACTGATTACTCCGGACGCAAGTCCAATAAAAAAAAGTATCATAATTTCTCCCTTTTCACAATATCATTCTTATAGCTGCAGCTATCATAAATAATGCGAATATTATCCTCAAAATATATGATGGGCATTTACCAAGAAGCTTAGCACCTATATATCCACCTAAAATTCCTCCAAGCATTACTTTAACAGTCAAACCCCAGTTGATAAAATTATTGGATATATAAAGTATTGCACTTACAATTGTCAACGGCAATATAACTGAAATTGCTGTTGCATGAGCCATATGCTCTTCTTCCTTCAACAGCAAAATCATGGCAGGAACAGCTATTGTTCCTCCACCTGAGCCAAATAGTCCATTTGCCAAACCCGTTACCAAACCGATGAGTATGTATTTAATGTATTTAGTCAAGAACTCCCCTCCAAAACTACTTTTAAGATTTACATATTTATAGGTTAGTCTTCATTCTTATTTTTAATAAATTTTTCGATTATATTCATAAAATTAGAAGTCCATTTATATGTGTATAATTATCCATTGACTATTGGTTGCACTATTAAAGATCAATTTGTTATAATTTAAATAGGCTATTTCAAAAAATAACTTATACAACATTTAGTTCATAAAGCCGTCAAATCAAATTTTATGAAATAGCATTTGACCAGTTGTTTTTTTAGAATCACCTAAAACTATAAAAGCTTTATCGCTTTCAATATAGACAATTTGTTATTACAGGAGATATATTATGTCAGAAAAAGTAGTTTACAAAGAAGATACTGCAGTTAAATTTCACAAACCTAAAATGTACAAGGTTGTACTCTTGAATGATGACTATACAACAATGGAGTTTGTTGTGGAAGTGCTTATTGAGGTGTTTCACAAAAGTGCTGCTGACGCTACTCAAATAATGCTTGATGTCCATCAGAAGGGAAAAGGTATTGTAGGTGCATATACCTATGATATAGCAAGTACTAAAATAGCTCAGGTAGAGCAACTGGCTGCTAAAAGAGATTTTCCTCTTGTTGCGGTTATCGAACCTGAGTAATACTAAAATAATATACTTAGAATTGGTGGGGTTTATATGAAATTGGATGATATTACAAACAGAGTTTTAATGGCCGCATACAATGAGGCAAAATACAGCGGCCACGAATACTTTACACCCGAACACATTCTCTATGCCTCGCTTTTTTTCAATGAAGGCGCAGCTATTATAGAAAACAGTGGGGCCAGTGTTGAAATCATCAAAAATGAGTTGGTTAAATTTTTTAATGAAAATATGCCTTTAGTTGAAAACGCTGACCCTATAGAGTCCGTAGGTGTAAGCAACATAATGCAAACTACAGCTTATCACTGTATGTCTTCCGGTAAGGATGTAATAAGAATTGGTGATATAATAGCTGCTCTCTTTAACGAAAAAGAGTCCTTTGCAAGCTATATATTACAAAAGAATGGTGTTAAGAGAATAGATGTCCTCAAATATATCTCTCACGGAGTTTCTCTTATACCTAAGTCAAACGACTATTCCCTCGAACCTGTAAAGCCGTCAGAAAATGCTAATGAAGAGGATGTCTTCGTATCCGAGGAGAGTGATTTCTTAAAAAACTTTACTGTTGAACTTGTGGAAAAGGCAAAAAAAGGGAAGATTGATCCACTGATAGGAAGGGAGGATATTCTCGAACGTACAATACAGGTGTTGTCAAGAAGGCTTAAGAATAACCCTATACATGTAGGTGATCCCGGTGTCGGTAAAACAGCTATTACCGAAGGCCTTGCACGCCTTATTTTAGATAAGAAGGTACCTAATGCTTTAAAAAACAGTAAAATATACTACCTCGATATGGGTAGTATGATAGCAGGAACTAAATATCGTGGAGACTTTGAAGAGCGCATGAAAAAGGTTCTTAACGAAATACAGAGCCAAAAAAATGCTATCGTGTATATTGATGAAATACACACCATCGTAGGTGCGGGGTCGGTATCGGAAGGGTCAATGGATGCCTCAAATATAATCAAGCCGTTTTTAACACAGGGAACACTGCGTTTTATAGGTTCAACCACTTATGAAGAGTATAAGAAATATTTTGAAAAAGACAGAGCTTTATCAAGAAGGTTCCAGAAAATAGATGTCTCAGAACCCGGCATAGAAGATACTTACAAAATTCTTCAAGGACTAAAAGACAGGTATGAGGATTATCACAAGGTAAATTATACCGATGAAGCCCTAAGACTTGCAGCGGAACTATCTGCAAAGTATATCCAAGACAGACACCTGCCTGATAAGGCTATTGATGTTATTGATGAAACTGGGGCTTATGTGAGACTTCACTGCGATAACGAAAACAAAATAATAACAATTACAGAAAAAGATATTGAGCTTACGGTATCTTCCATTGCTAAAATACCTAAAAAGTCAGTTTCAAACAATGAGATCAATCAACTCAAAACCCTTGACAAGAAACTTAAAAGAGAAATATTTGGTCAGGATAGGGCAATAGATACAGTTGCAGGTGCAATTAAGAGATCTCGTGCCGGCTTCAATGAGCCTGAAAAGCCTGTAGCATCTCTGTTTTTTGTTGGGCCTACCGGTGTAGGTAAAACCGAATTGTGCAAACAATTGTCTTCAATCCTTGGAGTTCCCCTGATCAGATTTGACATGAGTGAATATCAGGAAAAACATACAGTTGCAAGACTTATAGGAGCTCCTCCAGGATATGTCGGATACGAAGAAGGAGGACTGCTTACCGATGCAATAAGGAAAACTCCCTATTGTGTTCTATTACTTGATGAAATTGAAAAGGCCCACCCAGATATATACAATATACTGCTTCAAATAATGGATTATGCCACACTTACAGACAACAACGGTAAAAAGGCCGATTTTAGAAATGTTATATTAATAATGACTTCTAATGCCGGTGCAAGAGAAGTGGGCAGGGCGATGATAGGTTTTGACAATAGAAACGTTGAAAAAAGTGCAATTATAAAGGAAGTTGAAAGAATATTCTCTCCGGAGTTTAGAAACAGGCTTGATGACATTGCTGTATTCAATCATATAAATGAAGACATGGCTCTTCTTATAGCTAAAAAGGCCATGAAAATGTTTGAAGAAAAATTAAAACCAAAAAATATTAAATTATCTGTAACACCTAAGTTTTACAAATGGCTTGCTCAAAAAGGTTTATCCTCAAATTACGGTGCACGCGAAATTCTTAGGATTGTACAGGATAAGATCAAGACCTATTTCGTTGATGCGGTATTGTTTGGTCAACTTTCTTCGGGTGGAACAGCTGTTGTTGACATTGTTGATGAGGAAGTAAAAATAAGCAAAAAATCTAAGGTGAAAAAATAATGCCTATATATAGACTTACCAGTGATTTGATATTCCCCCATCCTTCCTTGTCGGATGAAGATGGACTCTTAGCAATAGGAGGAGACCTCTCGGTTGAGCGTCTTCTTCTCGCTTATGAGAATGGAATTTTCCCTTGGTATGATGGGCAACCAATATTATGGTGGTCACCCGACCCAAGGTTTATTCTCTATCCTCAAAATTTAAAAGTATCAAAATCAATGAAGAAGGTCCTTAGGAAGAACCTATATCATGTCACTTTTGACAAGTGTTTTCGAAAAGTAATAACCTTATGTGGTGAGCTTAGAAGTGGTGAAACATGGATAACCAACGATATGCTAGAAAGTTACTGTAACCTTCACAAACTTGGATTTGCCCACTCTGTTGAAACATGGTCTGAAGATAAACTTGTCGGAGGTCTTTATGGTATTTCTTTGGGAAGATGCTTTTTTGGTGAATCTATGTTTTCACTTATGGATAACGCTTCAAAAACAGCACTTATAACTTTAACTGTAAAGCTTGAGCAGTTAGGCTTTCACTTTATAGATTGCCAGGTATACAGCAAGCATCTTGAATCTCTTGGTGCAGTAAAAGTCCCTAGGGAAGTTTTCCTTAACGAACTTGCACAAGGACTGAAATTTAAGACTTTAAGAGGAATTTGGGAGGTATAAATAGATGGGGTTCAAAAAAGGATTTATAAAACTTTGTTTTGCACTACTTATACCGTTAGGATTATTATTGAGTTATATTTCAACATTATATCCGGAGACAGTTGAAAACGTTTATTCAAAAGAACTATACAAATTTTTTGTAGCGCCACTTAACCTAATTTCCGGACTTATGCCTTTTTCTCTTGGGGAGCTACTTTTGGTTGGCTTTGTAATTTTGGTGTTGGTGAAACTTGTACAGTTAATAATTAAACTATTTAAATCTCCGAAACAAATTAAACAAACTTTAATCCATTCTATTTTGAACCTTGTAGTTTTTGTAAGTGTACTTTATTTTTCCTTTGTAGTTGTCTGGGGATTAAATTATCAGCGGTTGCCTTTTTCTCAAATAGCCGGTCTTAAAGTTGAACCAGCCTCTATCAGTGAACTTGCTGTTGTTTGTGAAAAGCTTTTAGATCAGGCAAAGGAGTTACGAAAATATGTAACAGAAAACGATGAAGGAGTAATGGTTCTTATAGATGGAAAACGAGGTGCTTTAGAACGAGCTTATAAAGGATATGATAAGGCTGCCATGGTATATCCTGAATTTAGGGGAATATATTCGAGACCTAAAGGAGTTGTTTTATCGGAAGTAATGTCCTATTTGGGTATTGAAGGTATCTATTCGCCCTATACAGGGGAAGCAAATGTAAATACCTCTATTCTTGATGCACCCTTTCCTTTTACTACCTGTCATGAAATGGCTCATCAAAGAGGGTTTGCGCGGGAAGATGAAGCAAATTATTTAGCATATATTGCGTGTAAGCATCATCCTGATAAGGATTTTCAGTATTCAGGGATGTTATATGCATTAATTTATGCCGGAAACGCATTATATGGGAGCGATCCTGATAGATATGCAGAACTTCGGAATAGTTACTCTGAAAGTATAGAAAGAGACCTTGCGGCAATTAATATGTACTGGAAAAAGTATGAAACTCCTGTTCAGGATTTTTCATCTTCGGTAAATGATACCTATCTTAAGGCTAACAGGCAGGAAGATGGGGTCAAAAGCTATGGGAGGATGGTGGATCTTTTAATTGCTGAGTATAGGGCTTTGGGGTTATGACTTTCGCAAAAAATCAGTAAGCCAAAAGTCTGATAATTTTTCGAGCTGTGAAATAGGAAATAAAATAAAACCGGCTAACTAAAAAAGTTAGTCGGTTTTATAAACTTAAAATCAATTATAGGTAGTCACCGGGTTTTTCAGTTATTAAATCTTCATTCATGTATTCATTTTTACCGGTTTTGTCTCTATATACTTCTAATGTAAATACTATCAAAATAAATTGAGCTAAAACGGGTGCAACTGAAGCAATTGTCGGACCAATTACAGCTATTCTACCAAATATTCCGCTTACAATACCAGCAGCAATACCAGAACCTATTGAGATTAGTAGTGATATTCCCACTATAGGCCAAAAATAAGATTTTCCCACTGAAATTGATTTTTTAAAGGCATCAAATACTCCTAAGTCGTCACAAACCATTGCAGGGAACCAGAAAAGAATCAACCTTGTAAAAGCATAGATACCTGCTGTTAGTGCAAATGCGAATAAAATAATTGCAATAACCCCCAAAGGTACTGATACAGCCATTAAAGCTATACATATACCAACTATTATCATAACCGCAATAACTATTCCAAAATACAAAACAAGTGATGCCAATCCAAATACAATATATTTTACAATATTGTTTTTCATTTCTGGTACAAAATCACTTAAATCTGCACTTCCGGTAACTAATGCTTTATTTACCATACCATAGGTTGCAGGCATAACTACTATAGAAAGAACTAAAGCTATAATACTACCTATCCCTAATGCAGCATAGGATGAAGCCATAGTACTATAAAGTGCAAGCAATTCATTCGGATTTTGTGCCAATGATGGATCTGTCTTTATTGCATTTTGAATCTCATTTAATTGATCCATCATTGCATTACTACTAGGACCATTAAGTATAGCAGGTATTACAACTGAAATAAATAATGGTATTAGTAATAAATAATACTTTCCTAAAAACTTAAATGCATTCTCTAAATATTTCATGTTTGACCCCCTTGATTGTTAAATTTATAAAAAATACCAATCTAATTATAATTAAATTTATTCACAATGTCCACAGAAAAGTACCTATAATCAGCTCGTTTATCCTCAAAAAGCTACTCCTTACCTAAAAGCACTTCCACATTGTGCTCCTTTTTATCATTTATAAGTTCGATGATACTTAAAACTTGTCCCTCCCCGTCTATGATTACCTTTTTAACACCTCTATTTACACCCTCAGGATTCTTTACCGAAATACTATACAGTGTATCTTTATACTTATATTTAATATCAAATCCTGTCCATCCTTTTGGTATGCATGGATCTATTGTTAAGCTCTCTCCATTCTTTTTAAAACCCAGAATGTACTCGATTCCAATCCTGTACATCCAGCCTGCAGCTCCGGTATACCATGACCAGCCACCTCGGCCTATGTGAGGTTCTACCGAATAAACATCTGCTGAAATTACATAGGGCTCTACCTTGTATTTTGAAAGCTCCATATGCGTTTTTGCATGATTAATAGGGTTTAGTAGACCAAACAATTCCGTGGCTTTATCACCGTCCCCTAACAAGGCAAAGGCCATCACAACCCAACAAGCTGCATGGGTGTATTGTCCTCCATTTTCACGTACTCCGGGGACATAACTTTTTATATAGCCCGGTTCTAGGTCACCTTCGTCAAAAGGTGGAGTAAGCAGTTTAATAAGGCCTTCATCCCTTTTAACAAGATAGTTTTCCATGGCATTCATTGCAGTATTGATTCTCTCCTTGTCACCGGCACCGGATATAACCGCCCAAGTCTGCGCAAGGGAATCAATCTGGCATTCGGTGTTTTGGATGGAACCAAGGGGTTGACCGTCGTCAAAATAGGCCCTCCTGTACCAGTTTCCATCCCAGGCGTTATCTTCAATGGACTTGACAATTTCTTTTGCAATGGAGATATACTTCTCAGCGCGCTCTTCATCTCCTGCGTCTTTACAAATTGGAGCGAATTTCATCAATATTGAATGCATGAACCAACCCAACCAAACACTTTCACCTCTGCCTTTATTTCCAACAGTATTCATTCCGTCATTCCAGTCGCCAGACCCTATTAGTGGAATTCCATGCTCTCCGAATTTCAACGATCTTTCAATAGCCCTTATACAATGGTCATAAAGTGTTGATTTCACATCGGAAACTCTTGGAATCCTGTAGCTTTCGTCTTCAAAATCCTTTAAAGGTTCATCTTCAAGAAACGGGGTTTCTATTTTTAGTATATCGGTGTCACCGGTAATCCTAATATACTCAGCCGTTACATAGGGCATCCATAAGAGGTCATCGGTAAATCTTGTTCTTGTACCCTTGTATTTTTCTTCATGCCACCAATGCTGTACATCACCTTCAATAAATTGATGTTTTGAATGAAGCAATATCTGTGCCTTGGTAATTTCAGGAATCACATGAGCCACAGAAAGACAATCCTGTAGTTGGTCCCTAAATCCGTACGCTCCACCCGATTGATAAAAGCCCGATCGAGTCCACATTCTACATGACAAAACCTGATACATAAGCCAGCCATTTAACATATAATCCATTGCCTTATCCGGGGTGGAAAACTGGAGAATTTCTAATTTTTCTTTCCAAAGTTCCTTTACCTCATTAAGTGCATCTTTTACTTCCTCTAGTTTTCTATACTTGCCTATCCTTTTTTCAACTTCCGTAAGGTTCTTTTCTTCGCCTAAGGTGAAAACAAGCTCCCTTTCTTCGCCTGGCTCAAATTCCAAAACTATGCCTAAAACTACACACGGATCCAAGCCAGCTCCCACAGTCTCAGACAATTTTTCTCTTCTTATACCCGGAGGGTTTTTTAAGGTTCCTCCAGCCAAGAATTCCCTTCTGTCACAGGTAAAAGTTCTTTCTCTTATGGATGTGTCAACATAAGCTATTCTACCTGAGAATTCCTCATTATAAGTATTTCTTACAAGTATTGCTCCTGACTCATGCCTTTTGGTACTTATATGCGAGGCAGTCAACTGATCATTTACACCTAATACCGGCCGGAGGTAATAGTATATACTTATTTTCCTCGTAGAAGCACTTACGTTTTTCAGTTTAATCAAACTCAGCTTTAGGCTGTCCTCTACCGGGACAAACTGAGTTAATTCCTGTTCAAGACCATGACTCGAATTCTTAAAAACACTGTATCCAAATCCGTGCACTGTTGAATAAGTCCCATTTTCCCTTATTGGAAGGGCAGTAATGCTCCATATTTCGCCGGTAGCGTCATCGGAAACATAAATAACTTCTCCGGGTATATCGGACACTGGGTCATTAGACCATGTAGTAAGTTTGTTCTCACGGCTGTTTTCATGCCAGGTATATCCTCCACCTGATTCTGTAACTATAAATCCAAAGTTCTGATTTGATATTACATTTGACCAGGGAACAGGAGTACTATTATCGTTTTTTAATATAATCTCATATTCTTTTCCATCATTTCTGAAGCCGCCGATACCATTGAAAAATTCCATGTCCGAGCTTTCAACAGATTTATCTTCATATTTTTTTGTTGCTTCTTTATATACCTTTAGTTTAGGTAAATTATTATCCTTCTTAGTATAAAGCTGTTCTTTTAATTCACCGGCACTTCCTCTGAGTACTATTCTCGCAGCTGCGCATATCAAATTGACTTCTTCTTTTGAAAGAGTGCTCTCTTTAAGAACAAAAACTCCGCCAGGCTTGTTTATCATATCATGAGCATGGCTAGAAGAAAGAATATCGGCCAAAAGCCCATGCAATGGATTGGTATAGCTGTTTTCCTCCTCATTCAGTATCACAAGATCCACTTTCAGATTCTTATATTTCCAGTACTCATGAGCCTTTAATATATCATAAACTATATCTATATCATCAGTTTTTTCTAAAGTTACCAATATTATTGGTATATCTCCTGATATACCATAAGGCCACAATGCACTCTGGCCTTTTGTATTATTTATAATACATTCTTTCTTAAGTCTTTGTGCCGGACTTATAAATAAGATATGGGATATAAGCTCCTGATAGAATTCAATATCAGATGGTTTTAGGTTTAGATACCTTGCCTCCACACGGCTTCTAGTTGCAGCAAGATTAAATTCTTCAGGAATAATATCCTGCTTTAAATATTTAGAGGCTATATCCAATACAGCTTCACGACTTTCGCCAACTGCAGCCACAAGGTTCAGCTTAGCCATCTTACCCGGCTCAATTTTTATCATATATCTCATACTCATAATAGGATCGAGAACCGGTCCAACAGTGTTTGTCAATGGTTTACTCTGCTCTAAAACCAGTGGTTTGGATACATCCCTTCCTCTGCCAATAAACTTGAATCTGTCTGTTTCATATTGTAGCCCTCCTAATGCCTCTCCTTCTAGTGTCATTAGATTTACCGACCAAATAGTTTTATCGTTTTCAGACCTAGGTCTTCTGTTGGCAATCAGACAATTTAGCTCAGGAACAAACTCTGTTCTTATAAACAGGTTACTGAACACAGGGTGTGCAACATCGGCACCATGTTGTGCCAGAACCAGTTCATAATAACTGCTGACTTCAAGAACGCATGCTTCATCTCCATGGTTCACAAGAGTTACTCTTCGTATTTCCGCATTGTCACCCGAACTTACAACTACTTCGGTTACTGTATCAATATTTTCATCTTTTCTATGGTACTTTGCAACTCCAGACGTAAACACAACATTATACATATCCGGTCTTTTGTTTATAGGTGCATAGGTTGAAGACCAAGCCGTGTTTGTATTGGTATTTCTTATATAAAAGAATACTCCATAATTATCTAGTGTGACGTCTTCTCTCCAACGGGTAACATCATACATATTACTTCTGCTAAATCCCGTTCCCCTATCAGTAACCATTACAGAATAACTTCCGTTAGATAAAATATGAGCTCTCGGCAATACATAATCCGGTTCATTATATTCCCTGCGGGAATCTTCAACATCAAAGGTAACATCGGTAAAAGGCAAAATTTTCTCCTTGTTCTCCTTTGTAAAGAGAATATTTGTAGGCACCTTTTCCTGAAGCAGAAGTTTAGCAGCATCAACTAACGGATCGTTATGAAAACGGTTCTGCATAACATTTTCATTTAGATAGTTGTTAAGTGCAAGAAGACTCATTCCCTGATGATGAGCCATGTAACTCTTTACTATGCCGTATTTCGAACCTATAGGCAGTCGCTCAGGAGTATAATCCACTGCCTCATAGTATCCATAAGGTCCGTCCGCTCCCGCTGCTGCCAATCTCTTTAAATTATTGACCGAAGCATGAGGATCAATCGGCAGCGCAAGCATAGTGGAATAAGGAGCAACCACCATATCTTCTGCCAAACCTCTCTTTAACCCAAGCCATGGTACACCAAAGGCCTTATACTGGTAATCGAGCTTAATATCAAAGGAATAAAAGCCCGACTCGGAAGTTCCCCATGGTACATTCCGCTGTTTTGCATATTTTTTCTGACTTCTCAAAACGAAGGAATAGGTCTCATCCAACAAGGTGTTTTTGACACTCTTCATTATAAGCAGAGGCATTAAATACTCAAACATTGTTCCACTCCAGGATATCATACCCTTATAGCGGTCTATACGTGTAAGTGTCCTGCCAAGTTTAAACCAATGCTGAACATCCACTTCCCCTCTTGCTATAGCAATATAACTTGTCTGCCTTGCCTCTGAAGCAAGTAAATCATAGTATGAATTTGTCAAACTATTTTCTTCAATATTATAACCGATTGAAAATAGTTGTTTTTTATTATCATATAGATGAATAAACTCAGTTTCATAGGATAATTTATCAATCCTGTCAATTAAATAATTATAATTTGAAATAAACTGCTCTATGTTTTGAAGCGATTTTTCCAACTCATGTTTTAATCTGTCCAGCCAATTTTTTATATTAACAAAACTGCTCTCCTTGTTTTTTGTAAATGCTTTATTAAGTTTATCTATTTCAACCTTAATAAGCCTGTAATGTTCCGCCAGCTTTGCCAGAGAAACGTTAAGCTTAAATAGATCGAATATACTCTCTATAGATTTTGCTACATCACCCTTAAAAGTACCTTTTTTTAATTCATCAGGAACTTCAAAGAGTAAGTGACTCCAAGAATAATAGTTGTTTATTTCGTCCTTGAAGCCCGATATCATATAGTCAACTTTACGAGTCCAGATATTTATCTTTGTATTTTTATCCCTTCGATTGTCTCCAAGTTTATCTAATACTCTAACCCAAGAACTCAAATCAAAATTTCCTGCTTTATCAAAACTGTGTGGAAATTTTTCAACTTCATCGCTATCAAAAGAAGTCTCGCTTATTTCCTTATTACTTAAATTAACCGTATCTTTTATTCCATCAACATATACCTTTTCAATAAGAGGTCTGTTTAAATATTCAATAAGCCCCTCTTTTAAAGTAATGAGATAACACACAAAGTTTCCACTATCTACAGTTGAAATATATCTTGGTCTCAAGGTGTCAAGAGTACGTGTATCATACCAGTTATAAAGGTGTCCCTTCCACTTGTCCATCTTTTCAATGGTACTGACTGTCCGCTTTATAATTTTGTACATTTCATCGGTACCTATATAACCGAAGTCCCTTGCACTTAAAGCTGCGAGCATTCCAAGTCCTATATTTGTCGGAGATGTTCTGTAGGCGATGCCGTTTGGCGGATCCTCCTGATAGTTGTCCGGAGCCAAATAATTATTTTTACTGTTTACAAACTCTTCATAATACCTCCATGTTTTTCTGGCGGCAACTCTAAGTTGGAGTAAATCCTCATCACTTACAAACTCAACTGTTTTTTTCTCCTCTCGGCTCACCTTGAAAGCTATATATGGTGATATAAACCATGCTATACATACTATCATAGCCGGAATAATAGATTGAGGTTTAAGCAATAATGCCAGCGCAAAAACTATGACCGATTCAATTACACCAATTCTCATTTTTATTATAAAGCTTTTTAAGGAGTTCTTAAGCGCTTTTTCCGTATCTAGGGCAGTCACCCATTCAAGCATATTTCTTTTTGTTACATAAACTCTTGCCAATGTAATTGCAATTGCATTTACCATAAGATACGCCTGATACGGTAAAAACACAAATTGCAGTGTTATCTGTAAAAAGGTCGCTTTCAACCCGCAAATAACTGGAATATATCTTCTTGAAAGTATCACTCTAAAGGGTTTATATACCAGATAGTCAAAACCAGATAAAATGAACGGAAAATACATAAAAAGCAGCAAAATTCCTATCCACATCAGAGTATTTCCGGGAAATACACTAAATCCAAAAGCTGCAAGCAGCATAAGAGATGGTGCAATCAGACTTCTTCTAAGATTGTCAATTATCTTCCATTTAGATACAGCAGTAATTGGATTTTTAATCTCTTTGCCGGATCTATTTCTTATTTTACGTCCAAGCCACTGTAAAAGCTGCCAGTCCCCCCTCACCCAACGATGAAGTCGCATGGCATAGGAATTATACTTAGACGGATATCCGTCAATTAATTCAAGGTCGCTTACCAAACCTGCCCTTATATAAGAACCTTCAAGTAAGTCATGGCTAAGTACAGTATTTTCAGGTATTGCATCTGCCAGCAGTTTTTGAAATACATCAATATCATAAATACCCTTTCCTGTAAAGATACCCTCACCAAATAAGTCCTGATAGACATCGGATACAGCACTAGCATATGGATCTCTTCCCTCTTCACCAGCAAAAATTCTAGAAAAGAGTGATTTATTTACACTTTCAATGTCAAACCCTATTCTTGGCTGCATTAGCCCATAACCTTTTACAACAACACCCTTTTCTTCATCCACTTCAGGCAAATTTAACGGATGTATCATAGTACCTATTAATTTTTTAGCAGTTCCTAAAGGCAAAATAGTATCTGCATCTAGGGTGATAACATACTTTAACTTAGGCAGAAGTTGTATATCCTTTGATATTATACTATAACTTGTTTTTTTTGAGCCTAAAAGCATGTCGTTGAATTCCACAAGAGCTCCCCTTTTCCGCTCCCATCCCATCCACTTTTTCTGCCTGTCATTGAACTGCCTGTGCCTGTGAAAAAAATAAAATATATCTTTTTCACCCTTGCTGTACTTCTTATTTAATTTATCAATACTATCTAGTGCTGTTTTTATTATTTTGCTATCACCGGCCATATCCTTACTGTCAGAATCCTTATAATCTCCTGCTAATGCAAAATACAAATTGTTTTCCCGGTTCGAAAGATAGTACACCTCAAGATTATCGATCAATTCCTTAGCCCTTTTCTCATCGGGAAGAAGTGCAGGAATAACTACCATAGTACTATACTCTTCAGGTATACTGTCCTTTAGCTCAAGCCTGGGGAAAAAAGAAGGTTTAAATACATGGTTTAATATCCAGTTTATAAAATTAACCGAAATATCAGCAGCAGGTACAAATACAGCCAAGAAGCCTATTAATGCAAGTACTACGCCATACTCTTGAGCTTGGCTAAATATATACCGTGCAGTCAATATGCTTATTAAAAGGGTCAAAACACCTACAGAACAAACATATAAAGCAAATGGTCTGCTTTTTAAAAACTCACCTAATTTCCTGCTAAATGTAATCTTAACTCTAATTTCATCTCTGAGCTGCTTTGTGCCTTCATCTATAATATAGTAACCTACATGGCAATCCCTCTTATGTTCTACAGGGCTATTATCTTCCTTGCCTTCTACCGCCCTTTTTGCAAGTTCAACAACCTTGTTGGCAATGTGCTTTTCCGAAACATCAAAATCAAGGGCTAGTTCTTCAATTTTCTTCCTGTATAAGTTTTTTGATGACAAGTCCATGAGATTGTATATTCCGTTAGGTTCAGACCTTAAAATACTCTCAACCTTGCTCAACTGCTCAAAAATATCCACCCAATTACTTGAAGAAATATATTTGAGACTTATTATACAATTGCCAATTGAGCCTTTTCTTGCCGTCTGTTCACTATGCTCTTTATGAGTAATATAATCAATATTTGTACCGTTTACATCAAGAATGTCATCAATTTGACGAAGAATAGGGGCATAAGACCTTCCCATTTTTCTGAGTCTATAGGATAAATGCTCAATAAAAGCAGAATTGATTTTATACTCTCCTTTGAGCTCCGTCCTAATAGCATGAGTAAGCTTCTCAACGGAAATACCCTCTTCGCCTTTTGCGTTGGAAAGTATATCTTCTACCTTTCTCCTTTGTCTTTGGGATTCTTCAATAGTTTGGCATATATATCTTATACTCTCAATCAAAGCAAGTTTAATCATTAAAGCAAGTGCCCACAGTTCTCTGCTCGCAAGGGTATTGTGGGATTGATATGCATTAATATAATTTATCAGTACCTTTTCATCAATTCTACCATCAGTATGTGACACAAGTTCTAAAGCTATAGTATGAATTCTCGCATAGCCTTTTAAAGGACCGGAACTTAGCACAGGAAGCTTTGAATAGTACTCCTTGCTTAAATCTTTACGGACACCTTTTACCTGTTCCTCAATAATATAAAAATTATCAAGGAGCCACTCAGCAGCGGGCGTTGTTCCAATTCCCTTTTGCATATCTTCATTTAGTGACTTGTATATCGATAATATATACCGATAATTCTCATTCATTCTTGGAACAGGCCAATTAAACAGATTCAGCTTTTTAGAAACAGCGTGGTCGTAAGCTATTTCTCTAGCATGGGCTTCAAGCTCATCAGCGTTTAGCGAAGCATCCCTTATTTTAATTTTTTCCTCTTTTGATTTTAATAGTATCAACCAAAAGGTAAAAATGAATAAAATCAGAACAGCAATTAAATATAAAATTATGTAATCCTGCATTGTAGCTAACCAACTCCTGTTCGATATTTTAGGAATTTAGATAATATAAATTCCAATTTTACATAGTTTTTTTTAGGAATACCCAAAATATAACTTCGGCTAAGTTTTCACTTACTGATTATTGTTATAAAGATGCTCGTTTATAATCCGAAGTTATATGTCAGTTATTCGTTAGTATATGCGAAATATAAATATTCAAACATGTTTAGAACTATTTTCTTTAAAAAGTTTGTTTTTTTACAGTAAAAGTTTTAGGCTATATAGTCTCAATGAAGTTGTTTCATGAGATTTATATTTTATACGCAGGGTGGGACCGCGATTTTGGGGACTGGATGAAGGGAGGTACCTATTGTTTTAGTGTCAAACGACTCCATTACATGACCTTCGCATAGAATCTGTAGCCTCAGCTTGATAATTATCGCACGCGTCTATGCGACATCCTGTCGCGAGACGCTAAAAATGCCATCCGTGGCATTTTTGCTTCAAATTATCAAGCTTTCGGCAACAGCTTCTAATGCTCAGGTCAAGTAATTGCGTCATTTGAC
>JAEZUI010000223.1 GCA_023421115.1 Bacillota bacterium
GCCCAGGCATAATTCAAATAAGCTTTGCCGAAATCCTCACCAGTCACAACGATACTTTCTTTATTATCAACCCGGCCATGTAAATATACGATGCCCTGAAACTTATCTCCTAAAGGTACGGCAGGAGCCACATACTCCGGTACTGTCCAACCTAATTGCTTAGCAATAGTACTAAGATGGGGGTCAAAATTTGTTGTAACAATTCGCACGCTATTGTCGCTTCCAAACCAACGAAGTAGATTTTCATGCCATTCATTCGGCTTAGAATCTGGTGGATTTATTTTCTCAAGTACTCGCTGATGTACATCATAGCCTGCTTTCACAACTTTACTTAAATTGTAGTCTAGCGACAGCTTATTTGAAAAAGGCACACCGGCTTCTTTACAAATGTCTTTTGTTAGTTTTACGAAATCCGGTAAATTTGAAGGGGCAAGTTTAGAGATCCCAGCTCCAAGAAACAACACTACCTGCTCTTCTTCCAGTTGCTTCAATAAATCATCAGGAACGTTCACACCATACTCTGTCATTCTCATACCGTCGGACTCTCCATTTCCTAAATATCCCTTAACTGTTCTCGCCCAAATCAGCTCTAACCATTTTAAAATTCAAAAGCATACAGAACAACTGAAGTATAATCATAGCGTACTTAAGAGTAAATATAACCGGCGAAGCCAATCCGTGAGCAATATTATTTCTTATGTTCCAACCGGTTTGTGCTACCATGACAGTCTCTATGTACTTGTGAATATCAATCCCTAGCGTTTCCTCCACTTCTGGCCGGCTTAAGAATTCCCCAAAGACCTGTTCATGCTGGAACTCTCCCTCTTTTATAACCGTAGTCGGAATATTAATTGCAAAAAACATATCACGTAAACACGCTTCAAATTGTGGAACCAAAATATGTAATGCACTAATATAGTCCTCTGCAAAAAATCTTTCAAAACCGGTTCTAATCAGGTTTTCTCGTTTTGGTTCATAAAAATCCCAATCAAGGTATTTCTGAAGCAATGAGTCCGCAGATAAGCCCTTTTCTTTTAAGATGCCAAAAATCGGCATTAAAAGAAATATGGATTGTAATTCTAAGCGCCAGCAGTACTTTCGCTTAAATTCCAGTTCTTTCTGCTCCTCATACTCCGTTGCTTGAGCGATCCTCCTACCATCTGCTATAACCGAAGTAGGTATTCTTGCCCCTAATATAAACTCTTTAAAATTTTCTTCGATATTTAAATATAACTCAGAGACATCAATAATTAAATTTGGGTCACGTGTAAGAGCTTCTAATATTCTCTCTACATTTCCCAATTCTCGATACCAAGTGAGAACTCGTTCTATATGCTGCCGAAACTCTTCCGGTATAGTCATAGGTGTCATAACCGCTTTAAATTCATTTTCTTGTTCCGCCAAATATGCTTTTTTTAACTTAACTTTCAATTCATTGACTTTGTTGGTTGCGCCAACGTTGAGATAGTGGCGGAGGGCCATTTGCAAAAAACCAGCTTTGACACCTTCTGTTTTTTCCACTCTTCCTTGCTGATGCTCTGCTTCTAGTTCAAACGACAAACCAATCTCCAAATTCAGATCATTTATCGGCTGCTGTAATTTCTTGTTCCAGGCAACCAAACAGGAACACACCCAGCGATGCAATTGGAGATTTTTTTCTTTTAACCAAAAATCACGCGCTTCATCTAATTTTCTTAAGGCTAACTGTGTTATTTCCCTATCAATCATTAAGTTCATTTTGCTATTATCCATAACTTTAAGCAAAATATCTGAAGGCTCAATAACCCATCGGTAGGAATAGATTGAGCCTATTCCAGATAAAAAGTCTGCTATTTCTTCGATAGATTGTTTAAGCAAATCTTCTTTTTTATAGCGCAAACAAAGTTCGGTAGCCCTAGATAATTGATCAATTGTGTAAAGGTATTCATCACGCTTTTCTTTCGTTGCCAGTCTGGCAACTTGCAATAAGGCCGGAACTAGATTACAAAAAATATCATACTTATTTTTAAACTTCTTTTCACCTTGATAGTCAAGCAATATATCGCCATACCGGCTCTTCAATTGTGGATTTAAACTTTTTGAAAATCGTTCTGCATAATAGTCCAGCTTTTCTTGTGAATATTCATCAATAAAATCGGGCATTCGCCGTTTATATGTCTGTGGATTTATAACAAAGCTTCGTGTATATAACTCTAAAGCATCCAATTCGTATTGAAGTAAATCTACAATTTTATTGTTTTTCTCAGCATTAGCCTCACCTCTCAAACTTCTCAGCGGATTGCTTAGAGTGGATAATTCCAGTACAAAACAATGCTCATCCATGTCTTGGATAACATTTTTAAAACGATTTTCTAATTCCACTTTAACTACCGCCTCTCTGACTTTTAATTTTTAGTCATAAAAGTTAATTCTTCACCATGTAAGGCTCCTCTAAACCTAATAGATTTATGATTAATTATACCATAATATTCCTTTATTAGAGGAACCTAGAGATTTATAAGTCTTTAAAAGAATAAATTGTAGATTACTGCCATAAAAAAAAGCCACCGGCATTCACCGGCAGCCTCCCTGCAAAAACTGAACAACCATCCCCAGCGTCAATACCCCGCCGGCCAGCACCACCAGCCAGAACACCGACAGCAGCAAGCTGTGATCGGCACAGTACCGGACACTCGCCTGGTCCTTCCAGTCCAGTGCGTTCCAGTAGCAAACCCACAGTGCGGCCTCCACCCGCCACCCTCTTACGATCTCGTCCCACATACCGCTGCACCTCCGTTCGTCAGCAGCGGCTCTCCCGCCGCCGTCACCCGGAGGGGCGCAGCGAAAGCGGAGCAGGCGCAGCCTTGACCGGTGTGATACCATGAGAAGACCGGCGGCGGGGAGGCCTAGTACCGTCTTTTCCTGAATACGGTCATTGCCGCACCTAAAGCCCCAATTCCTTCATCCGGGATGAAGCCGTAACAGGTCACCCGTTCCTGGTAGTATTTCAGAGCAGCCGGTGTTAACTGCATCCATATCCATTCAGAGCCGTCAGGGCTGGTCACCAGACGGCCCCATAATCCTTTGCCACGTTTTATCTTCTTTCTGACCTGTTCAATGGCCAGCATGACTGTCGTCTCCCGTTTCTCGCCGCCGGGCCTTAATGAACAGACCGCCATTGCTTTCGGTTACTTCGATCTTTGCCCCGCTTGAAAAACCAAGGTCCTGGAGCCATTTACCCTGCAGCCGGATAAGAAGCCGCCTGTCTTTCCCCTGATTGAGGTATGTATAGTAGACAGTCAGAATGCGTGAACTTTCCCTTTCACTGGACAAATCTATACCCCCTATCGCAAGCTGCAGCAAAGCCCTCCTAATTGAACGGCCCTGCCATTGCTTTTTATAGGGGGAAATTAAAAAGCGCATGCGAGGTTTTTACCCTACACATGCGCTTTGTTTCGTCGGTTTGCTAAAATCCAAATCCAATAAACCGGAACAGAACCGGCTGTCAACAGAAAAGCAGTCAGTAAAATATGTATGCGAACTATTACCTTTTCACCTGCGCGAGTCTGGAAGTGCTCCAACACTTCCGGGTCACGGCGACTCTTTAATTTCCACCTATTGCTAATATAGCCCTTTCTGAGTGTATTGCAAATCAAGCGAGACGGACAGACCAGGATTTTTTATTGACTGATTGCATATTTTACAATCTATGGGTATAATATAAGAAAAGGACTGACGTGCTCGACACACGCCAGCCCAACAGACTGTCTAACCGAACGGTTAGCCCGGATTACGTTATTGAGAAATAACCGCAAACCATGGCGTGGGAGCGGTTATTTCTGTTTTATGATGAACACAACAAGTGTTGCGAATGCGACCATTAAGTACATTGCCTCAAATGTTGACACCATACCACCCCCTTCCTGGAAGGAAGGAGCCAACCGTTCCCCGACAGCCTGTTACGCTTATTATAGCATAATCTTCCAGACTGGAAAAAGAATTTTAAAAACGTACCAAGGAGCAACATAAGGGACAGTTACATAAATTAAAAAATGTCGCAGGCTATTAACCTGCGACATATCTATATCCTTAATGGCGACCCCGGCAGGATTCGAACCTGCGACCTTTTGATTCGTAGTCAAATTTCGCCATCATTTTTCGTTTTCAAAATGTCATGAATGCTTGATAATACTGGATTTTCATCACAGACCGTCACAGAACTTTTTCGCCGCGTTGTTGTACGGTTGTTGTAGTACGGTAACGGCTGGGTACTAGTGAGCTTACGCTTCCTGCTCCGTTTTGGGAGCCGCTCACCGGACGCTTAGTTAGTATAACGCAATCCGGGCAACTTTGCAAGTGTCTTCCGACAAAAAACATTCTGGAAGGTCTGCCATTTACCACCACCTTGCTGTGGTGGTTTTTTTATAGATTTATTTAAAAGTCGGATTCGTCATTCTCTGGAAATGAAGTATTAATCATCATATTCGCATTTAATCGTGTATAGCTTCTTTACAATATAGCTCTTTTATTGGGCGAGCAATGGATGATTTCTAAAGTGTCTCGAAACTTCAAACTCTGGAATATAAGGGGTACTTCTTATGCTATTCATTAAATCCCAATAGTAAAATTTAATCGTTGGATTAGAAATCGTACTTGGGTATTCATAGCTGTATGTGTTCTCTTTGCCGATAGTATATGAGCGAGAAAACTCTGTTTGTAAATAACGATGAATTCCCCACCTAATGTTGTTTAGAAATTCTGCAATTGAACTACTAAGATACCCCAGTATATTTCCATCTCCATGAAACCAGTTTTGGTAATCTTCCAAAGCTAAAAGGCATTCCATTGTTTCTTTGTGCACATTATTATCTTTGAAAATTCTTTGCATCTTTGTTGCACAAGCTGAGAGACGAGTAAAATTATGTTTTGAGATATTTCCGCCTATGTACAAGAAATCTGAATATGTAACCTTTAAGTCAATATTTAGATGAATTGATGGAAACCACAATTGCTTTATCGTAACCTCAGTTTCAAGCCAATTGCAGAATTCCGTAACGGGTTTTATAAGATAGGCTATTGAATTATCT
>JAEZUI010000270.1 GCA_023421115.1 Bacillota bacterium
TGTCCAAGTTACTGACAAATAGCCTGTCCGATAACACCCTACAACATAGTAAAAGCAAAGATAGTCTTCTACAACTAGCATACGATATCCAGCTTCCGCAATCATCTTGAGAGGTGGTACCATTCCCATTTCAGGGAAATTAGATAATTTTTTGATAGCATCAAGAATATGGTTTGTAACCCTTCTAGCTGAATTAGCGCCTATTTTCATTTTGTGATAGGTAGCTATATCCCGTAGCTCCAATCGTGCTTCACTAAGTAATTTTACCTTGTAGTTAGTCATTATAAATCTCTTCTAACTCGCAACGTACATCTTCAATAGTATGAGTTGGTGCCCCATTAAGTCGGTTGCGCTCAGCAAAAAGTAATTTCTGTAGAAGCTTCAACTCAGCTTCACGTCTTTCATAAGATTCAATTGACATGAATACTGTCTCGCCTTCACCGTTGCGGGTTATATAAATGGGCTCATTTTTTTCAACTGTTAACTTAACAAGTTTATCATAATCATTTCTAAGCGCAGATGAAGATTTTATAAGCATATAAAAAAACCCCTTCCAAAATCACCAGTGATTTATTTAGTTAATATTATACTATTATTTCTTTATATTATCAACAGCAAGATTTTTTGGCTCCAACTAACATTGTTATATATATTCTTTATATGCTTTTATTTGTGACGTCTAATGGTTTTTTATTAAGTGAAGAGAATCTTCCAGAAACTCAATTTGTTTTTTCACTACCTATAAATATAAAAAGATATATTATTGAAATACAAGGAATTATTTTAATTATGTCTATTCCCTTTGTATTGGTTGGTTTTTTTGGTGGGATCTTTATAAAAAGTCTTTTAACTAGTTCAGATAAGTATACGGATAAGAATCTTGTCATTTTAATTTTAATTTGTTCGTTAAGTATGTATGGCTTTATCAAACTTTTTTACAAGTTTTTATCCAAGACTTTATTTGGATGATGAGAAGAATCCAAAGAAAAAAAATTTATTGTCAGATATAAAAAGTTTAACAAAAGCTATTGTTGCATCAATTATACTATTTGGAGTTGAATTTACACTAAAAGATATGGGAATATATGTAATGTTGATAAATATAGTGCCTTCTCTTCTTTTTTATGTAGTTTCAGTTTACATATTAAGTAGAAAAATTGCTGAACAAGATGTATTTTTTGATAAATTGCACAGAAGTATTTGAGTTATTATTTGTATATTGCACACTACCAAATGTAATTAATGGCGATATTTAGTGTACATTAGAATGAGTGATAAATACTATGCACTAGTTGAATATGAAAAGAATCCTCTAAAAATTGTACCGTTTGAAGAGCCTAAAGATTTTAGTTTGTTGAAAGCAGCTGAAAGCTTTACAAAGGCCTTTACAAGGTTTCATGGCTTTACTCCTACAGATATCAGACAGAAAAAGGGAATACTCAAGTCCTTTAACAGGTTGAGAATTAAGCTGAAGGTAGAAGGCGGGAAACTATTGAATATAGAATCACAGATTTGACCAATATACAGATTCTTGCAAAATCTAAGAAATTCTCTACTAGCCCACTAGAAGAAAACAATCGTGAAATTCCTAAATTCTGTAGAGAATGCATAGTAAAATATCGTGCCTCTTTTTCTTGCGAAGCAAGATAAGTCGAATCACTTTTACTCCGAAGGGCGTTTGATTCACCCCGTAACTAGTTCAAATTCTCTTAGCTTTGGAATTTAAATTCCTTGGAACAATATGGTTCGTATGCAAAATATATATACATATTATTGGTAGAGTCTTTTTAAAAATATGGTAATTTGATATAATGCTTTGTGACGATAATAAAAGGGAGGCGTTTTATATGAGGGGGAAAAACTTTGTCTTGATTGTGGTTATGATTTTCGTATTTATGCTATCACAGGTTTTTAATGCGTCAGCTATATCACAGGATTCCAATCTTGAGCCAATAACTGATGTTAAGTCTGTTGCAGCAGGTTATGGTCATATGGTATTTGTAAAAAACGATGGTACTGTTTGGGCATGTGGACGAAATTCTTTAGGGGAGCTTGGAATTGGAGACACTAATTCGATAAATGCTGCTGAAAGGGTATTTGGTTTGTCTGACGTTATTGACGTTGCTGCAGGGGAAGACTTTTCTTTAGTTCTTCATAAAGACGGTACTGTATGGGCATGGGGGAATAATTACTTTGGACAAATAGGAGATGGCTCTTTAGGAGATGTTTTAAGAAATATTTACATCCAGACACCGACAAAAGTTTTGAATTTGGATAGTGTTACTGACATTGCAGCTGGTTCTTATCATTCAATAGCATTGAAAAATGACGGAACAGTATGGATGTGGGGAGGATTTGCTGAAATTAATAATTCTGAACCTCCTGAAGCAAAAGGTATCCCTACAAAGGTTGAAGGGTTGACAGACGTTGTTGCAATAGCATCTGGATATCATCATATTGTTGCACTAAAGTCTGATGGATCTGTATGGGCTATGGGGAACAATCATATCGGACAATTGGGTATTGGTTCTTTTGAAGATAAATGGGAACCCGTTAAAGTTGAGGGCTTGAACGATATTGTTGGTATATTTGCAGGCGAGGATAATACTTTTGCCATAAAAAGTGATGGTACTGTATGGGCTTGTGGTGCGAATTTTTATGGTGAGTTTGGTACTGTTTCTTCTAAAGAGGTAAATATACCGGTAAAAATAGAGGGCTTGGATGATGTTATTTGTGTTGCAGCTTGTTGGGAATCTATATCTATAGCAAAAAGTGACGGAACAATATGGTCTTTAGGTGATAATTATAGTGGCCAGTTAGGCAATAATATAACTGAGGAAACTTATATTCCAGTTGAGGTGAAAGGTATTACCGACATAGTTTCAGTATCTGCCGGAAGTAGGTTCAAAATGGCAATCAATAGCAAAGGTGACCTTTTCACATGGGGAGATAATTGTGATGGTCAACTTAGTTTGGGTGAGGATATCAGAGAAGAGTTTTTTCCAAAACAAGCACTGGCTAATAACTCATATGATATATCTGATACTTCACTGAGGAATATATTTGTAAACGGTAGAGATATTGAGATGTTTTCTCCTGAAATATTACACTATAAAGTTAATTTTTCAGGGTGTCCAGATGTTATTCCATCTATTAATGTTGTACCTTCAAATCCTGATTCAAAAACAAAAGTGATTCAAGCTCCTAATATGCCAGGTACTGCTTTTATTGAAGTTGTTGCAGAAGATGGGATGGCAACAGAAACATATTCAGTAGAATTTGTTTTGGAGTCTGAAACTCCTATACCTATGCCAGCAACTCAAGTTGATGCAAGTATAGCAAGTAGAAGAGATAATGCAATTTCTGTTGTTGGATGCGTAACTAATGCAGTTGAAGAATATATTTACATCAAAGTTTATAATTCAATAGATGAATTAATCTTTGACGGAAGGGACTTAATGGGAAGGGATGGAGATTATTATTATTTTTCAAAACGTTTAAAGGTGTCAGACGAAAATGGGGATATTTATTCAATATATCTTACAACAAAGGGTATAGAGGATACAGTAAAGTTAACATACAGTTATCATCTAGATACTTGTATCCCAAATCCAACAGCAACACCGACAACAACACCCACAGCAACTCCAACTCCAGTAAATGATATATTGAATGGAGATATAAATGGAAATGGAAATGTAGACGCGTTGGACTTTGCGTTATTTAGATTGTATTTACTTGGAAAGATTCAAACATTTACATATCCTTATGGACTTCAAGCAGCTGATGTTAATCATGATGATATGGTAAACTCAATTGATTTTGCAATGTTAAGGGCCTATTTATTGGGAATGATTGATATTAAATAATTTTCAAAAATGCAGTAATAATAGTTTTATTGCTGTTGATTCTTGCTATTAATACATTATTAAAGTACAACTAGCCAAACTTAAGTCTAGCTAGTTGTATTTTTTGATGTTAAGGAAATTATGAGGTCAATTGATACTTAAAATGTAGAACCCCTTAGTTTTTTTGCTTTTTACGAATCAAAAACTTAGTCTATTTAAGTTAGGATAAACTGAGTGCACGTTTTAACAAAGACCTGCTATGAAGAAAAAACCATAAAGCATTTACCCATACGATTTTTACATACTGTTGAACATAACTGAGAGCTGGCTATGCCATTTTAATATATGCTTTATATTATCTCTGGCAGATTTTCTTTAAAATAAAATAATTTTAAAATTATTTGTTACTTTTCTGAAAGTTAACAAGTATAAAGTATGTTATCATGATAATTAAAAATTGGGTGGTGATAATTAAGTGGAGAAAGAAACCATGTTAGTTTCAGATATTTTAAATGGTGATATAAAAGTGTTTGAAATGCTAAATGCTCGATACATTTAACTTAAAAACTTCAAGACTTCTTCATTTTATTGGCGGACTACTTTTTTTGTAGCACGCTATAAAAGTATACCATATTTTTTGGTATACTTTCCACATATCATTGGCTGTGTTTTTGCATTTGAATTTGGAATAATGACGGAAATCCAGCCCAACTTTATAACAACCTTGGACATTTGGTTTCATCACAATAGTATTGGATATTGGTATCCCTATTCTTTTTTTGATATTACTTCATAGTAGAATAAATAAATCGTATAAAAATTCATTTATACAATTTTATTTTTTATTGCATATACAGCAAGTTGAACTCTATCTCTTAATTTTAGTTTAGTTAAAATATCAGCTATCAAATTTCTGACTCTTCCTTCACTTAAAAATAGCTCTTTAGACATTTCTTGTGTTGATTTTCCTTGTACAATATATCGTACAATTAAAATCTCCTTCTCACTTAAATCATGTTTGTATATATGTTGATTCTCTTCACTTACAGTATCTTTCACGTCTGAAAGCATTTGAAATACATCATCATGAATTATCTTAAGGTTACTATGCACGTTTTTAATAGCATTTATCAGAATATCCGGTGTCACATCCTTTAATAAGTAACCGTCGGCACCATTAGATATAGCGGTTTTAAAACTTTCATCATTTGCGAATGTTGTTAAAATGATGATTTTTATAAAGCTATATTTTTCTTTAATAATTTTTGTAGCTTCAATACCATCACACTTTGGCATTTTTATGTCCATAAGGACTACATCTACATTGCCTTTTTCGCATAATTCAATAGTCTCATGCCCATCTCCAGCACAACCAACAATATTAATGCTTTCGTCACTATTTAGTCTATATTTTATACTTTCACGTAAGATTGTTTCATCGTCAGCAATAACAACATTTATCAAAATATCACCTCACTGTATTCTTTATGTACCTCTTTGCTCTCAGGTAAATCTACATTATTAGGTAATTCTATATCAATACTAAAACCTTCATCCTTTTTCGAACTTAGTTGAATCTTGCCATTTACCCCTGAAACATATTCCATAATTCTACTTAAGCCAAAATTCTTTTTTATTTTAGTGCACCCCTTACCATCATCAACTATATTTAACTTAATCACGTCAATATCAAAATCAAGATTTATTTTAACTTGTTTTGCCTTTCCATGGCGAATAGAATTCGTAAGCGACTCCTGGCATATTTTGCAAAAAAATGCGTCATAAATAGAACTGTTAGAAAGCTCCTTTTTATTACAAGTAAAATCAATTTTGAGACCTAAATCTGTATACTTTGAAAACAAATTATTTAATGATATGACTAAATCTTTGCCTTTTTGTTTTTCTACTTGGATATTTGTAATACCAGATACAAAAGATCTTAATTGCCTCAATCCTTCTTTGGAAAGATTTAAAGATTCGAAGAACTTGCCTGTTGATGTACCTAGGAAATTTATATTAGCCTTTTCCATCTCATATAAACCCAGTTCAAGATTTGCTTCTAATAAAGTTAATGTCCTCCCAAGATTATCATGCATTTCAACTGCTATTCGATCCCGTTCTTTAAACAAAGCCAATTTTTCAACTAATTGCCTATAACCAGAAACATCGTTAAATGAAAAAACCCTTCCAATTAACTTGTTTTTTAGGTCATAAATTGGTTTAGCATATGCAAAATAATATTTTTGTTCAGGTTCCATAATCTTAAATTCGCCATTTATATATTCATTTGTTCCAAATTCCATAGCGTCAAGTAACGTTGTACTAAATTCATTACAAACAATATTATTCCTTAGTTCACTGACAAAATTAGTAATCGGCTCGTTTATTAAGCTTTTTTTATTGTAGCAAAAGTTTAATAACAATGACTTATTCGTATACACTATATTATTAAATGAATCAATTACTAAAATTGATTCATTCATATTTTGAGTTATTTCCTCGAGAGCAATAGGTATAATGTTTAGTAGCTTATATTTTCCTATGGCAATGGTTAAAAACATCATAGTAAAAGCAAAACATACTACTGTTAAATCAATTTTATGAAAATTTACTATACCACAGACCATCATTGCGTTAATAATAAAAGGGCAAATAAAAGCAATTAGAATAAATAGCACCTGTTTTTGCATAGATTTTGGCTGATTGACCATATGTATTATTAACATAACACATCCTATTATGAAGTATAAATATGAAAGTATAGTTTCAATTACAAATAATACTCCATACTTAGTAAGGCCATAAAATTTAAATTCAATAAAGAAAAGATGATGTAATTCATTTGTCAGAACCCCAATATAGCATAATGTTGACGGTATACCTAGTATAATTATTATATTTTTAAGCTTTTTTATGTTTTTTGCTGTATAAATATAACAAAATATTATGAAAAGAAGACCAGAATAACATATTGACAGATACTTCAAATATCCAAATAGAACAAATCCAGGTCTGTTAAGTGTAAGTACCTGCATAATGCCAAAGAATGTCCATAATAATATATCTAATTGTAAAAGAACGAGTGAACACAATAATAAGCATCTCTTACATTTCGTTATTGAAAAAACAATAAGAGCTAATAGTAATAAGCCAATTACTGCTTGCAATATTACATTTGTAATATCTAATGAAGTCATAAAACCATCCCGTTCTTACATATAACTACAATGCACTTAACAAAACACATATAATCTATATGAATTACATTACCATATATTTCACTAAATAACAATACCTTTCTAACTATACTAACCATTATAGTTGCCTATACATTGAGCATATTTCAAGTTTAGATCAAATACTTTTCACTAAACATACAGCTGTCTCCGTAATTACATTACAAATGTATGAATTTGTTTCGAAATGTGATAGTCGCTCAATGTTTAATGACATATGCTTGATATAATGGTTTTATATAGCAAGTCAATTCTTATTATGATAATTTATCTACATAATAATTAAGGTTTACTAAAAAAAGAAGTCAAATAATAATTGATTGATATTATAAGGAGGAATTTTTATGAAACGTTTATATTCAAAAAAAATTAATTCAACAAAGGAAAATGTTAGCGGTTATGGTTGTTTTTTGATTTGTACAAATAGTTGTAAAGGCGGCTGTGACAGAAAATGTGCAAGTAACTGTAATAGTACTTGTGCAATATTATGTTCTAGTACTTGTCGTACTGATTGTGTTACTAGTTGTAGAAAATATACATATTAGAATTAGGAATTAGTTGTAGTCATACATGTAAATAAAGCTTAAACTAGTAAATGCTTTTTAGTATAACCTTTTATTATTATACTGCACATGGGCATATAGTTTTATTATTTTACAATATGCCCTTTAAGTGCAGTTTATATTCGGATTATTAACATTTTAGATTATAAAATAGTAAGTTTGTGATGATTCAAATTGTTAAGGAGATGTAATATATGAGTAGTGTAGCAAATAAATCTTATGAAATGGGTAAATTGCCACCAACATGGAAAAATGATCAAGCAAAATCAATAACCTTTATTGTTACAGAGGATTGCAATTTGATTTGTAAATATTGTTATCTAATTGGCAAAAATGAAACAACCAAAATGGACTTTGAAACAGCTAAAAAAGCTGTAGACTATATTTTAAATACTGATTCTGTCAGTGAAGGACACGATGCCGTTGTATGGGAATTTATTGGTGGAGAGCCATTTATGGAAATAGAATTAATTGATAATATTTGTGATTATATAAAACAACAGATGTTTTTACTAAACCATAAATGGTTTGATTTTTATCGGTTTTCTTTCTCGACAAATGGTATTTTATATAATAGTCCTGAAGTTCAAAATTTTATTGCAAAAAATTATTACCATTTATCAATTGGCATTACCATCGATGGAACAAAACAAAAACATGATCTCAATCGAATTTATAAAGACGGAAGAGGTTCTTATGATGATGTAGTAAAAAATGTCCCTATGTGGTTGGAACGATTTCCAGGATCTACAACAAAAGTAACTTTTGCAAGTAACGATTTACCATACCTAAAGGATAGTATAATTCACTTATGGAATATGGGTATGAAAAACATTCCTGCAAATGTAGTTTTTGAGAATGCCTGGAAAGACGGGGATGATATAATTTTTGAAAATCAATTACTCGAACTTGCTGATTACATATTAGAAAATGAGCTTTGGAAAGACTATAGTGTTAGATTTTTTGATGAATACACCGGACATCCATTAACTGAAGAAGATTTGAGTAAAAACTTTTGTGGTTCCGGCAGAATGCTTGCTATTGATCCAAAAGGGAACTTATTTCCCTGCATAAGGTTTGCTGATTATTCTCTAAGTAATCAAAAAGGTTGGCAAATAGGTGATATATACACAGGAATAAACCCTGATAAAGTACGCCCATTCTTGGCTTTAAATCTAGCAGATCAAAGTCTGGAAGAATGTATTAATTGCAAAGTAGCAAGCAATTGTGGCTGGTGTCAAGGTTGTAATTATGATATGGCAGATAGTGATACCATCTATCAAAGAGCGACATTTATATGTAAAATGCATAAGGCCAACAGTCGGGCAAATAAATATTTTTGGACAAAATTCAAGGAGAAAACAGGAATCATATCAGAATATGAACGTAATCAAATTGAACGAAATAGGACAGCTGCAGGAACATATTTACAATTCATCACAAGTGACGACATAACACCGCATTGTTGTTACAAAACAAAGGAAGAACAGCCTGTCAGCATAATGAGTGAGGAAATAATGAAAAAAGGAATTGCCTTTTCTGATGAAAATGATATGATACCTATTTTTCTATCCAATGAATTGCATTCAGCAAATTGTATTTCAGGTGAGCAATCAATACTAGATAAAGTAGACATACCTGTATATCGTAATGAAATTATTTTAAACAATATTTCAGCACCCAACTGTATTTTGCTAATGACCAAAAATGATATAGACAATTTATGTCATAATGTTTTAGATCTATTTAAAACATCTACCCGCGTCAATCTTGTTATACAAGATTTAGATAGATGGGGCAAGGACGATTTAGCTAAATATGAATTTGAATTAGAAGCTATAGCTTTAGAAATTATAGCTATAGCCAAAGCTCAAGAGATACCAGAAATAAACGTCCTAACTGATATATTTGATCTAAAATCTATGTCTAATTGTGATGCAGGTAATAAAAGTTATTCTTTGGCACCTAACGGAAATTTTTACCTCTGTCCTGCATTTTACTTTGACAATCCAAAAAACAGTATTGGCAGTTTAGAAGAAGGTATTAACATTAATAACCCCGAATTATTAAAGTTATCTAAAGCACCTATTTGCAATGCCTGTGATGCTTTTCACTGTCAAAGATGCAAATATCTAAACAAAAAATTAACAGGTGAATATAACACGCCATCTGCTATTCAGTGTAATATCAGCCACATTGAACGAATGGTTTCTTTTAAAATCCAAAAAGAATTAATTAAAAATGGCTATAAATTTGATAATATTCTACAAGCCATTGATTATATGGATCCATTAACCAAAATTTATAAACCCAGTAACATTAACTGCCTTTAGAATAAAGCGATTGACATGTTAAATATTTACAATACTAGAAAGGATGAATATTCATGTAAAATAAAATTGTTGGTACAATTACGGAGGAAGAAAAAAATTATATAGAAAGGCTTTTTGAGAGAAAACGTGGTTTAAGTGAATTATTATACTCAATAACAGATAATAACTTATTAAACAGTGAATTAAAAGACACTACCTACCAGAAACTTGTTGAAGATATGGGAAAGACCCAAAACCTCTACGAAAAATGGTGGAATGATATACAGGTGAAATATCAATGGGAAGGTGTTGAAGGTGGCAGCTACCAGATTGATTTTTTAACTAACAATGTATTACTGATATTTAACAACACTTGTTGTTAAATAAACTTTGACTTTGATAACTTCACAAATCAGTACAAGTAAAATCTTCTGATTTGTGAAGTTATTGATTCTAAGAACGTGACACTTGTTTTACGTTACAAAACATCTGTATGTCCATTCAAACTTGGCTATACTTTGTTTGAATTATGAAATTATTTTATTTAAGAAAGGAACTGTCAATTTTGTTTATAAATAAAAAAGATAGAGTTCTTATAAAGAGAGCAATACAATACATAAAACCATATAAAATACGATTTTTCTTTGCTTTTCTAACTATACTATCAGGGATTATTGCTGATATAATTCAACCATTGCTGTGGGCAAAATTAATCGTTAATCTTTTTAGTAATAATTTTTCCAAAGTCGTGAATAATATATCACTTATTACAATAGTATTTTTAGTAAATTCATTAATTGGTTTCATGCGTTCATATTTAACGTCTTATTTAAGTCAGCAAATAATCTTTGATCTTAAAAAAGATATATACAATAGGATCCTTAATCTCCCAATAAAGGCTTTTGATAAAATGCGAACTGGAGATTTTATGTCGCGTTTAGAGGGTGATGTCGGTGGAGTAGCTGATATAATAACAAATCAGCTTATTAATACAATTGTGGAAATTTTACGGGTAATTATTGTTGGCATTGTAATATTTAGTATAGATATACGTCTAGCTCTAATAGTACTTGTTTGTTTCCCTATAACTTTTGTAATTTACCACAAATTTGGTGTTAAAATCCGCAAAGAAAATGAAAGTTTTTTCGAGCTTAATGATAACTATTTTAGCCACATCCATCAAACTATCTCTGGTATTAGGGAAATAAAAAGCTTAGGAGCAAATATAATCAGTTTTAAGAATTTTTTAGAGTTATCTACAAGCCTAAAGGTGAAAGGATTAAAAATAAATATTATAAGCAGTGTTTCACAAATGATATCCAGAATTGTAAACTTTTCTTCAGAAATAATAGTTATGCTGGTTGGAGGATATTTTGTTTACATGGGTACACTAACTATGGAGAACTTTATCGCTTTTACATCCTATTCCGGACAGTTTTCAAACTCACTGTTGAGTGTAACCCAGATAAATGCATCAATACAACAAGTTTTAACATCACTAGAACGCATATTTGGTTTACTTGACAACTTAAATTATGGTATTGAACCAATTGGTAAGCAAAAGTTAAAAAAAGTAAATGGCAGCATTGTGTTTAAAAATGTTTCATTTCAATACGATGAAGAAACCAGAATTCTCAACAATATAAATTTAAATATACCTGCCAATAAAAAAATTGCAATCGTTGGGCAAAGTGGCAGCGGCAAGACAACATTATTTAACCTTTTATTAAGGTTTTACCGACCCACAAAAGGTATAATTACTATTGATGGTATTCCTCTTTTTGATATTGATGAAACCTCTCTACGTGAGAACTTCGCAATCGTACATCAGGAACCATATTTTATGACCCTGTCAATTAAAGAAAACTTAAAACTGGCATCGCCAGAGGCAACAGATAAAGATTTAATTGAAGCATGCAAGCTTGCATATATACATGATTTTATAGATTCACTCCCTGATAAATATGACACCGTTCTTGGAGAAAATGGTGTAACACTTTCAGGTGGACAAAGACAACGCTTAGCTATTGCTCGAGTCCTACTTAGAAATGCAAGAATAATATTGTTTGATGAAGCTACTTCTGCCCTTGATAATGAATCACAAATAAAGATCAAAGACGCAATTGATCAAATTGCTAAAAAGCATACAGTTTTAATTATTGCCCATCGCCTTGTCACTGTCTTAGAAGCTGATGAGATAATCGTAATGTCAAAGGGCGAGGTTGTAGGTTTTGGCAGCCATAATAGTTTAATTAAAGATAATAAAACATATCAAAAACTTTATAAAAGTGAAATTACCACAATTACATCAGCTCCTAAAGTTGTTGGAGGCTAAAAAGGTGAGTGTTTATGAATAATAATTGTTTTAAAAATCCAGTAAAAATTTTTGTCGTAGATAGTGGAATTAATAAGAATATTTCTGACCTAAATCAATATGTTACTAATTCTACAGGTTTCGGAATAAATAAAGATTCATATATTGCACAAGACAATACAAGAGAAGTTAAAAATATGCATGGAACAGCTATATCGCTGATTATTAGAGATATTTTTAATAAAGTTGAATTAACAAGTGTTAATATTTTAAATGAAAATCTCAAAACAGATGCTAGAATTTTAATATATTCACTCTGTTGGTGTCTGGAAAACAAACCAGATATAATTCATTTAAGCCTTGGAACAAGATCATTTTTTCATAGCTTTGCATTAAGGAAGATAATAAAAGAAGCTCATAAAAACAATATTTTAGTTGTAGCAGCTCATGATAACTTACAAGGCATTAGCTACCCTGCACATTTAAAGGGTGTTTTTGGAGTCAAAGGTCTAGATACGCTTGAGAAAAACGAATTTTCCTATAATAATAAGTTATGGTTAGCCCCATTTGGCGTCGATGGAATTAAAGGGGTACATGAATTTCAAGAAAACCCTGATAATATGTTTGGTAATAGCATGGCAGCAGCTTATATAACTGGACACATAGCAAAAATAGTATATCATAATGGTACAAAGAACTTTAAATCAGTATCTCAAATATTAAAAACAAAGAAAACACTATAGTTAAATTATGTACACTGGTTATAATTCATCTACGAAATTGTTATATAAATACAGTCGTTTCGTATATCTATCTCCATATGAAATCTGCTTCAAAGAAGGCTGCATCTGTTCCGAAAGTGGAAACATATGAATACAAAAAGTAAAATCCTTGATGAGCTAGTTAGCTCTTTTCACATAGGTTGCTTTTTGATACTTGCCTCTTTTGTCTTCTACAGCAATAGCTGCTGTATCCGGAGTATCCTTAAGCAGATATATTTTACCACCTATAAAAAAGTCTGATGCAGATGATTCAACACCTAACAAAGTTATATCTCCATCTTGAGCATTTTCAGCGCTGATTCCGATTCTTATAACTTCTCCGATCATTTTGTCCAAATTATCTTTTTGATCATTCTCATCAAAATTGCCGTCGAAGTCGTATATTTTGCCATCGAAAACAATACTAAGCGAAGATCGCATTCTATCAATTCTGTAGAATTTACCGTCATTTAGAATTCCAATTGCTTCAGTTACTTCAACACCTTTAATACTACAAATTTTAGAATTAATAGGAAAGGGGGATTCACAATTAACTTCACCACTTTTTTGTGGCATAGGGTAATTGACTTTGGTAATCTTGCCAAGCGTGAGATCTAAAAGACCTGCATCTAGCACTATGTTTGTGCTAGGGCAATATAAAGCATTATTCCACTGAAGTGCAATTGGATAAATACCTGCGGTTTTAGTCTCTGGTACTATTTGCATTTTTGATAAAAACCTTGCACAAATTATAAGCATGAATACTGCTGCGAGGCCAGTTATAATCTTAAGTTTTAAGGACTTCTTTTTAACGGGCAGCTTTTCTAATGAAGAGGAAACACTTTTTGAAATATATTCCGGTGTGTCAGTGGTGTCATATTGAATTTTTAACTTTTCTATGATGGGGTCCAATTTTGAGTTATCCATAGTTTCTACCTCCTTAAAATATCCGATAGTTTTTTGCGTGCTGTTGAAAGCCTTGATTTGACTGTGCCTTCTGGAATGTTTAAAATACTTGAGATTTCCGAAACCTTGAAATCTTCAAAATAGAAAAGAATTAGGACTGCGCTCAAATCAGAATCCAGCATTTTCACCAATTGCATTATTTCTATAGTATTATAATCATCTTGTATCGCAGATACTTCAGTTGTTTCACTTACAAGAACAGAACCCTTTTTCAGAGATATCTTTTTTGCTTCGTTCACTAAAATCTTCATAAGCCAGGATTTAAAGGCTGTAGGATCTTTTAGTCTTTTCAAAGATTTGTAGGCATTCAATATAGCTTCGCTTATAGCGTCTGCACAGTCATGGTCATCTCGCAAATAAGTTTTTGCAACAAAGTACATGGTTTTTTCATGTGTTTTTACCAACAAAACAAAGCTATCTTTATCCCCGCTTTTAGCAGAATTCACTAAGTTTTCGATATCCAATATAACACTCACCTCTTTGTATCTTTTTTTAAAGATATATATAAGATATCAAAATTGTTGTTTTGGTTCAAAAAACTTTTGCAAAAAGATAATTTTTTTACTGTTCTGTTTAAACTTTCATCTTGCTATATGTAAAACATTCTTTTCTGACTTTTTGTCACTTCATTAGAGAATTTCTTCAAATCAACTTTTGTTTCATCCAATAAAGCATATTAATTTTCCTCACCTCTAATTTTAACAAAACCTATACTCCTTTGTGCATTTATCTGCTATTATTATAGTATTAAGTAATATCTTCTAAACTCAAAGGAGAGGTTATATGAACCAAAATTTTGTTAAAACATTTATATTTATGGTAGGTCTTATTGCTATTTTTACTTCTTGTTCTCTTCTAAGACCTGAGAAAAGTACTGCTCCAATACCATCAGGTACAGAGAGTCCCAATTTAAGTACTCCTGTTCCATCGGATACAAATGTAAGTGAAGTTGATAATATCAATCCCTATAAACCCGTTATAATCCTTCCATATGGTAACACCATGGAAAAGGGTTATGTAATGGGAGGCTCAAAGGACGGCAAGTGGATAGGTATTTCTGACCTTAAAATTTCGGAAAGCAATATAGGTAAGGAAGTTGACATTGACCTTATAAATGGCAGCGAAAACTATATGTTCTATTCCGCAGGCCAACTTGTGGGTGAAGGCAAAGGTTCAAAAGCCACCTATATTATCTCAGAAGGGTCAGGAAGTGAAATGCTTTTCGTTAATGTCACCCCTTTTCCTCAAGTCAAAGGGGATCTTGTTATAGGTATAAATGGAAATTGGGATCCACTACCATCAATCCCTAAAAAAGCGACATATGATCTTAATAAACATCTAGCTCCAGTGATAGATGCTACAGGTTTTGACAAATCATCTGAAATAAAAGATGTAACTTTAGTAGATATTGATGGCGATGGAAATGATGAATCGATTATTAATATTATTTCCAGTCCATCGGGAAATAGTCCTGAAGGGGTTGAAAAGAAATCTCTGATAGTTGTTGAAAAAAAGATTAATGACGAAGTAAAGTATATAAAACTACATGAATCATACTTTAAAATCAGATGCTATGCATATGATTTAAATGGTGATGGTAAAATGGAAATTATTTTAGAAGGATCAGCTCATGAAGAGCATTTTGTTAATTCATATGAGATAGATGGTGAAAATTCAAGGTCTGCTATTTCTTTCTACGAGGGCGTATAAAATTTATTTATGGACCAAAACAATACTAGGTTTTCCCAAAAACACGTTCCCGGATATTTTTGGGAAAACCTCCAAAATGGTTGTCTGCATGCTAAAAACTTAGATATCACCTTCCAGACCTTTTTGTCACTTATAATATATTTAGTTTCTAAATATCATTTGCTTTTGTAAAAGAAAGGGCAAAACCATGAATTTTAGAAAAATTTCCAACACTTTAACAGTTATAGTTGTTATAATTCTGTTGATAATCATAAATATTGATCCGGTGTTTGCAGAAGTAACAGACAATAATATAAACTTCGGCAAAATTGACGAATTTGTCATATCAAAAATGAAGTCTGAAAGAATCCCCGGTGTTTCCCTTGCAATAGTAAAAGGTAGCGATGTTATTTATTTAAAAGGCTTTGGAGTTGATGGCAAAAAACAACCTGTTAACCCACAGACACCTTTTGTTTTAGGTTCAGTAAGCAAGTCTTTTACAGGGCTTGCCATTATGCAACTAGCTGAAGATGAAAAAATTGATTTAGATGCGCCTGTTGTGAAATATTTAAACTCATTTACTACTAAAAATGCACAAGCTTCCAACAAAATTACCATAAAACAGCTTCTAGGTCATACAAGTGGATTCTCTACATACGACGGACGTGAAATTTTACTTAATGATAATATTCCAATTGAACAAGTTACACGTAATCTAAAGAACACCAATCTCAACAACTCACTCTTGTTTCAATACTCTAATATAAATTATGTTCTTCTTGGTGATATAATTCAAACTGTGTCGGGTATTCCCTACGGAGAATATATTGAAAAAAATATCTTTGGGCCACTTGAAATGATAAATAGTTATACAAATCAAAAAGAAGCAATAGAAAAAGGCTTTACAAGTGGTTACAAATCATATTTCGGATTTATATTACCAACAAGACAAACAAACCATGAAGGGTCAGTACCAGCCGGTTATTTAATTTCAAGTGCAGAGGACATGTCTCATTATTTAATAGCCCAAATGAATGACGGCTTCTATAATAACAATTCCATAATTTCAAAAAACGGTATGGATCAAACTCATAGTCCAATCAGCTTGGGTTCAGACTACGGAATGGGTTGGGGCATTGAACGATCACGCTATGTTTTTTCTCATTCGGGAGACACAGAAAATTTCCATTCAGATATAAGAGTTAATAAGCATGAAGGGTTAGGTATTGTAATTCTTTTTAATTTAAATGACTATATTACTTCTTCTGTACTTACGAATAGCAATATTTACAGCCATATAACCGACGGTATTTTAGCAATTATTCATAACAAGGAACCTTTTTCTTCAAAATCAAAATTCAATATTTCACTAATTCGATCATTATTTAATGTAGCTTATATAGTAATCTTACTACTTTTGGCATTAGATATTTTTAAAGTGTTTAGATGGAAAAACAAATTCAAAAGAAGTAAATTAAGGATTTCCTTTAGATTTTTTTCTATACTCATAGTTAATTTGATGATACCAATAGGAATTGTTTTTATCTTACCTGATATTCTTGCAAACAGATTTCTTATTTCAATTAGAATGATTATGCTACTGATACCTGATTTTGCTCTTCTATTTGTTTTAATTCCAACAATCTTATTTGCATCAGGTATTGCTAAGATAATGATATTGCTCAGCTTTTCAAAAACACCTAATTCAAAAGAGCTATAATTCCTTTATTCCAGCTCTTTTAGATGTTTCTATAGGTGTTATACTATTATTGTACATAATTGTCTTATCTGCTCCGCAATTCAAAAGCAGTTTTACAATCTTAGGATTTTCTTCTGTATTATTTGAAACAACTAAAATATGCGCCCAAAACTTGCAAACCGATTGCAAATCGCAACCATTTGCATTACACTATTCACTTAAAAGTCCGCTCTTAAGTTTATTAGCGTATAATTTAGTGCATTTATATCATAGAAATCTTTCTTTCACTAACAAAATTATTATCATTTTACTATTGCAATAATATGTGGCCTCCTGTAATCATATGTGTTTTAGTATCTATCATCTCGCAATCTTTCCAAATCTTTAAATTGTAATAGCGAAATCAAATTCCTATTACTTAAAAACTCAAATATCATTTTCCGGACCAAGCAAAAAGGAAATATGGCAGGCTTTAGCTGAGCAAATTAACAGCGAATATGTTGAAGGAGGCTTTTTTTCAGGAGATAAAGTTGTCGCACATATAAAGGAATGGATTGTCACTATTCTGAATAAGTCTAGCCCAATTTACCTTGATTTTAAAAAACTGTTAGCCTATGCAAAGAAATACTATAGCAAGGAGGTTGTCTGTCAGGTTGCAGAACTAGCTGCCAGTATGTAAAATGAATTAACCTTTAGACTTTAGATAGAGACTCTTTTAAGCACTTATGATTATCCTAATACTAAATGATTTCAAATGCTGTCTACAGTAGTAAAGAATTATGGCAATTAAAAAGTATCTTCAAGCTCAATAATCCCAAGATCAATTAATGCAACAGATAGCAAACTGACCAACTTGTACGTATTATACTTAGAATATCCTATTTCCTGTTTTTCAAACATCTCAAAATTTATATTCCCAATATTATCAATATCAAATATAATTTGTTCCGCCTCTATATACTTCATCATTTCACTTGCTGCTTTTTTGATTGTATCTTCGGTAATTTTGTTATATTGTATCTCAGTATTTTTTCCAGCAACAAATGCCTTCACTTCTTCACCAATAGAGAATTCTATCAGATGAGTATTATCTATAAAGTTGGCAACAACATAGCTTTCTATGCACGGGTAGCTTAATAGTAGCAATCCCCCTCTTAATCCATCTTCATTTTCATACGCATTTTTAAGCTGTGATATCAATTTCTTTATCAACGGTACATCAACATTGGACTTTGGATCACGGTCAAATATGTAGTAGATTGCAGCCTTATCAACTGGGAAATCATACTCTGATATTAATGTTTCAAACACACTATCGAGATAGCAGTTCTCATCGCAGATATCAGAAATGTTGGATTCCTCAGTATTTATAACTGCAATCTTAGAAGTACTTATGTTCCTGCTTCTAAAAAAGTTTGCCTTGTCTCTTCTCTTTTCAACATATTCATAACCTAATACATTACAAAACATACGCCTCAGCAATGTAAACTCAGTTTTTCCACCCTCTACAATGAATAGAACTCTACCAATACTTTTATCCTTATTAATTTTCATAAGCATCCTTATACTTTGGCAAACCGCCAAACACTCCACTCAAATACATCTTTTCAAGATTTTGAGCAACTCTAGGCTGTTCATCTGAAAAACGTTTTATATGGCTACCGTTCTTTCCGTCAAATTCAACTGAATATATTTGATCCGGACGAAGCAACGAAGTTGAAAGCAAATTTGTAGAATGGGAAACAAAAATCATCTGAGATTTCTCAGCTGTATTCATAAAGTATTTAACCATAAGCTCTTCCAGATCATTATGAAAGCCACTAGAGAACTCATCTATCAAAATCATACCGTTATGTTGTGCAACAAACAAGAACGCTGGCAGCAAGTTAAGTAATGTACGATTACCCAGTGATTCTTCACTAAAAGGAATAGGTGTGTTAATCTCTTTACGTTTGAAGAACAGCATCTTTTCCTCATCCTTTTGATACTTAACAACAGCATTCTCTCCTTTAACCTCATTAGCATAGTCTATAGACTGATCAAAGTTGTAATCCTTAAAAAATTGATTAATCTCCTCAGTTCCTTTTTCATCTATATACTTAGTAATCCTGAAATCCTGCTTTCCATATGATAAAACTTTTCTATCAAATGCATTTAAGTAAATGGAGCACTGCAAAAACTCAAACCACTTACGTAAAATATCATTCCTTGCAAACCTGGTATTAAAGTACACAGTTCTCAAAAAAAGCGTCTCTTTGTTAAGATCACTATAATTTTCATTGTCTGTGATGTATGATTTAGCTGTTACACCCATTCTTTCAAGCATCACGTTTTTATCAATATATAGTTTCTCTGAAAGAATAGTTTTCTTAGCATCAAATTCAAAAAAATAGCGAATCTCTTTGCTATCAATCTTAAAGTAATAGTCAAGTGAGAACTCTGGTTTATTTGAAAAAAGACAATTAAAAAGTCCAGAGTTTATTTCCTTTTCCATAAATAAAAGATCGAGCAATAGTCTGATGGCATGTAATGCATTGGATTTACCTGAAGCATTTGCACCAATAAATACAGTCCCTTTAAGTACTCCATTATCAGACACATTGGGAACATCCAATACTTTATAATTAGTTTTCGTAAAATCTATTATCGTCTCATTCTTAAAAGATTTGAAGCTCTTCATTACTAACTTGGATATCATATAATATCACCCTCTCAAGTTCGATTATATCATGTCAGTATATTATATGCAATATTTTTACACACAATTCAGAATCGTTCGTAATATTTTTACGATTGTTCAACACTTTCGTTTCCCAATTTTACAAGCCTCAATTTAAATGGTTTACACTCATCACAAATCCATCAAATTTATATCTCTTTTGAAATTCATCTTTAGTTAACACTACTCGCCCTTCAAGCGGATCACCTATAATATAATTCCCTTTATCACTGCCGAGGTAAACAATAACATGCCCAATATTATTTACATTTACATCAAGAATTGATGGAACAGGAATCTTTGATAAATCCTTCTCATAAAAGCATTCTACTTTCATTCCATTTTTTCTGATACCAATAGGGATTGTTTTTATCTTACCTGATATTCTTGCAAGCAAATTTCTTATTTCAATTAAAATGATTATGCTGCTAATACCTGATTTTGCTCTTCTATTTGTTTTAATTCCAACAATCTTATTTGCATCAGGTATTGCCAAGATAATGATATTGCTCAGCTTTTCAAAAACACCTAATTCAAAAGAGGGATAATTCCTTTATTCCCAGCTCTTTTGGCTATTTCTATAGGTGTTATACTATTATTGTACATATATCATTTTCCGGCCCTTTTTGTCACTTCATTAAAGAATTTCTTCAAATCAGCTTTTGTTTCATCTGATAAATTATGCCACCTTATGCCTTGAATAGCTCCTTCCAAACCACATAAAGTATTAAAGCACGTGTCACCTTCAAACAGATAAAGTTTGGTAAATGCTTCTTTACTTCCTGTTTTCATCAATGTTTCAGCATCATTTATTCCAATTGAAGCAAGTCTTTTCTCACAAGTTACTCCAATGTTTGGCAGCTTGGTCAACTCTCCCACTGATACCCCTCCTTTAGTATACCTACATGATTTTACCACACCAGACTATCTTTATAATACTAAATCTATTTTAGCTCAACACCGGGATCGGTTTCATATGCTGAACCAATAATACATAATTGATTGAGCACCTCTGAATAGATATCAAAAAGAGCTTTTAACAAATCCATATCTTTTATAACACCTGGAACTAAGAAATACAGTTCATCAACGCCATCAGGGAAGTTTGCCCCAAACCATCCCTCATCATCCTTTACCTCAAGGTGAAATCTTGGCTGAATTTCAATAAGACTTCTTATCCTGGTATTGGAAAACAACTCTTTTAGCTTCCCTTCATCATTTCCTTTAATGACAAAATCCCTGTCAAAATCTTCGAATCCCACTTCAATATCCTGCATTCCTAAGAAAGCTCCAATTTCACTAAATATACCACTTCTGTATATTTTGAATCTGAGCCCATCTTTATTTACATAAGGTGCTCTCAATCTGGTATATGTCGTACTTGATTTACCACTTGATACTGTATATGTATCCATAGTGACAACCCATTCCTTTATATGCGCAACAACTTTATCTTTTGAAAAAAAGCCTCCTTCAATATATTCGCTGTTAATTTGCTCAGCTAAAGCCTGCCATATTTCCTTTTTGCTTGGTCCAAACAATTCGCGAAGAAGTCCCATTCTAATTCCCCCATTCTAGTTTAATGATAAATCATCCCAATAAGCAGTATCTGCCCTTTAAGTCTCTTATTTAAAGGTAATTTATACTCTATAACCTCATTATAGCAAAAACAAGGAGAATTATCAGTATTTCCACTATAAATACCTTCTAATCCCTTGATTTAGACTCAAGGAATCCAATCTATAAGCTTTAAACTAATTTATCAAAAAAATTACGCAAATTTCTAAAATTATTTATTCCCTGCAAGTCTTTTAATAAAACTTCTTTATATCTAATTATAAAGAGAATATGATAAATTAATATCTAAGGCTAATCAGTTTTTTTATGAAAAAAAATAAAGTATGAAAGATTTCTTTGTTTTATTGTGTCTAATGCTTAAAAGGAGGTTAAAAAATGCATCATGTTTCGGTACCGAATCAAAAAACTATACCAGATATGAATAAGCTTGTAAAAGAATATGGAGATTCACTTCTTAGAATGTGTTTTCTTTATCTTAAAGATTTACATATGGCAGAGGATGCAGTACAGGATACATTTTTAAAGGTGTATAAAAGCCACATGAACTTCAAGGGCAATTGTGAAGAAAAAACGTGGATAACGAGGATAGCTATAAATGTTTGTAAGAATTATTTGCGTTCCTCCTGGTGGAAGCGTATTGATGAAGCAGCGGTTTTAGAAAATATTACTGTGGGTAATAGCACCGATACCTTGCAGGATGAGTCACTTCTGATGGAAATTATGAAGCTATCGCCAAAATACAAGGAAGTGATTCTGCTGTTTTACTACCAAGGTATGAAAATCCGCGAAATAGCAGTGGTTTTAAATATTCCGGAAGACACTGTATCTGTAAGGTTATTGAGAGCAAGAGAAATTTTAAAAAAGAAATTGAAAGGATGGTATTATGACGAATAGAACAATTAAGGAAGCGATTGATACAAGGCTTTCTGATATTAAGATTAACAGTGAGCTTGAAAGCAAAATACTAGATTATTCCAACAAGACAAGAGTAATAAGAAAAAGGCCATCTATTGTAGTTGTTGCTGCGGTCATATTAGTTATGCTATCAGTTAGTGTAATGGCAGCAGCTATTACAAATTTTGATAAGCTTTTATCTATAATTAGCCCGCAGGAGGAACAAAACCTTCAGCCAATAAAACTTTCTTCAGAAGATAATGGGATAAAAATGGAGGTGCTTGCGGCAATGAGCGATAACAATACTACTATTGCATATATCTCAATGCAAGACCTTACTGCCGATAGAGTTGATAAAAGCATTGACCTTTATCATTACAGCATTAGTGAAATGGGTTCGTTTACAAGCGAAGTGATATCGTATGATGCGGCATCGAAGACTGCAATCATAAAATTGCTTGCGAATGGAGGTAACAAACTTGAAGGTAAAATAGTAACTCTTCAAGTGGAATCGTTTTTAAGCAATAAGCAAAGATATAAGTTATTTGACACAGGTATAGATTTGATGAAGGTTATAAGCTCCACTACAACATCGACAATTCCACTTAACATGGATAATGTTAGTGGTGGCGGTGGTGACTTGTTTGAAGAGTTTGAAAAAAGAGGTAAAATTAGCGTTTTAAAAACTGACCAAACAAATATTGCATTACCAAATATAAGTTTTGCACATATATCTAATATTGGATTTGTTAACGGAAAACTTCATGTCCAAACAAAGTGGACAGGTGGAGGAATTGATGATCATGGTACCTTTGTCTTGGCTAATGATTTGGGTGATAAAATATATCCAAGTAACATTTATTTTAGTATTGATAAAAATGGAAAGGCTATATATGGCAGAGATTATATTGAGTATATATTTGAAATGAAAGAAACAGAAATCAATAAATATAAGCTTTTTGCAGATCATTTCACCACCTTTGGACATTATATTGAGGGTAAATGGCAAAACACATTTAAGCTTGAAGCAATGGAAAAAGATAAAGAAGTAGATATTGATATGGACTTTGGCGAATTTAAAGTTAATAAGCTTTCTGTTTCACCAATTGGCGTTACGTTAATAGGTACAGGAAACACAAGTGATACAACTAAGGATATTAGTGTGTTAGTTAAAATGCTAAATGGAAGCGTTTATACCTTAAATTCATCAGTAAGAAATAATGAAAAGGGCAAATTCATATGCAAATTTATTTCTCTTGAACCTATTAAGGTCATGAATGTTAAAGAGGTAAGCATTAACGAAAAAGTTGTTGAGTTAAAATAAGTCTCATTATAAACATTGTATAGTTTTTTTAAATGGCTAAAAGTTCGGGAGGTCTGTCAAAATTTACTAAAATGAACACCTTTTTGATAGACCTTCAATCTTATTTGCATCAGGTATTTTTAAGATAATAAAGCTCAACTTTTCAAAAACACCTAATTCAAAAGAGCGATAATTTCTTTATTCCCAGCTCTTTTAGCTATCTCTAAAGGTGTCATGCTATTATTGTACATAATTGTCTTATCTGCTCCGCAATCCAAAAGCAGTTTTACAATCTTAGGATTTTCTTCTGTATTATTTGAAGCAGCCAATATATGCAGTGCAGTGTGATTTAACGAGTCACGTACATTTACATCTATTCCATTATCAATCAAGAGCTTTACGCAGTCATAATCTCCAAAAGACGCAGCTTGATGTATTGGAGAAAGCCCTGACTGTGTTTGAATGTTTACATCTGCTCCATTCTCAAGCAACAACTTCATAATTTTTCTTCGCTGGTCTTTATTCTCAAGCATAAATATTGAAAACAGTGCAGTCCTTCCAGAATCATCTTTCTCATTTACATCAAAGGAGAACTCCTCTAGTATATACTCAAGTACGGCTTCGGAACCGGCAAAATGAACAATGGATCTCCCAAAGTTATCTTTTTCATATACACTAAATCCTCTTGTCAACATATACTTAAAAAATTCCAGATTACCGGAAGTTGCTGCAAAGTGAATAATTGACTTACCATATTCTGCTTTTTCCTGCTCCCTATTAGGCAAAACCGTCAACAAATAATCGTACACCTCTTTCGAACCTGACAGAGCAGCATAATGCAAATAATTGGTCTTATAACCATCATTATATTCTTCTATTCCGTATGCTACTATACTCTTTACCACGTCTATATTGTTATTGAATTTAAGAGCAAATACCAAAGGATCTTCCCCTTTATTAAGCTCTGTAGTTATGTTGTATCCTTTCTCAATTAGCCTGTCTATCATATTGGGAGATTTCAAAATAGCTAATTCAAGTACATTTCGATATGGTTTTATGTCTTGTATGTTAGAGTACGCTCTGTATACCTGTTTATTAATATCAGCACCTTTATCAATAAGTAAATCAATCATTTCAACATAGCCTTTATCAACTGCAACAAATAAAGGTAATTCTAAGAATAAGTCCTCATCATTTAAATCAATTCTATTGTCCGAAAGAAGAGAATCCACTTTGCTAATCTCATTTTTCATAACTGCACTTTGTATCTTTTCAGAAATACTTTCCTTACTATTAGTTACAGTTACTATAGTCATAAATACAAAATACAAAATCAGACAAACGACCGTAAGTATTGCAGAAATTTTTAACCGCTTATCTTTCATTCTCTTTTTTCTCCTTCGCCAATCTATAGCACAATATATATCATAAAACAAATCAATTATACATTGGCAACCATATTTTCTAATTCCTCTGAAGAAACGGCGTATTTTTTTGGATTGTCTCTATCTATGTAAACCGGAAGGTTTTTGATATCTCTTTCATTAATTACAGGTTCAGGATCAAACCATATGTTTTCACTTTTGAAAAAATAAAACAGTCCTGTTGAAGAATCCACCCATTTACAGGTGATTACGTAGGGACTTATTCCGTTTACACTATAAGAGCGGTTATAATTAACCCCGGTAATTTCAGCATATACCAATTGACCGTTTTCCATTAAGTATTTGCGGTTTTTTACCTTCATAACCTTTTTGAAGATAAACACAAATCCTATGACAGCAAATATAAGACCTATCAAAGGAAAGAAAAGGACAAAAAATGAATAGGATGATTTAGCTAATATGCGGTTAGGTTGGTCGGGTTTATAGTAGATCGGTACTTCTGCTCCCCTTTCCATGCCGCTGCTGTAATAGTTAAGGCGTTCTTCATATTGTTTGCCGTCAATTGTATATTTTACATAGACAGTATGATGAGTGTCGCCGTCAGAATCTCTGTATCTTTCTATTGAACTTATAACTGCGGTGGTTTCCAGTGCATTGTTTTTGAAATTAATATTGTATAAAGCCGTGGACATTCCAATTATGAAAAAAATTAAACCCATAGCTGAAAATATAATTCCGAGCAACCATTCCGACTTTTTAGCATTCATTTTGATATCACCTCAACATTAATTGTAGTGCTAATATAAACTATATAGTGAAATTATATCATTTTGGGGCAGAAAAGCCAATGTCTGAATTGATCTATAAATAAGGCTCACAAAGATTTCAATTTCCCACTCGAAAAGTAAAAAGCGAACCATATAACACCTCTACTTTTACAGCTATTGTCCTCTAACAGAAGACATTTCACATATTTTCCAACTTGAATCAGAATTTTCTTTTGCAATAATTACCTTCTGATAATTTATTCCGTCCTTTAAATAACTTGTAATCAGATTGTTTGTTTTATATTCTATTTCAGCATAAAACACATGGTATTCTTCTACATAACCGAATTCACGTGGATTAGCAATCCACTGACCTCTCTCCCCCTGTTGACCTGTCTTATCAACTAGCCTTTTTATCTCCATATGCTCAATATTTAAAAATGCCTTATCATCTCCACCTGAATATGAGTTTTTTAGATTCGTACCAAGTTTCTCATATGCTTGGGAGTAATTCTTCATATTTATATCTTCAGCATATTCATAAAGAATTTGAGTAATATCTTTTTTACATGTATCCTCAGCCTCAACATTTTCAATCGAAGAGAATCTATATTCTTTTATAACTTCATTGTTAGATACATTAATAATGAGAATTTTGAAATAGTAATATCCATCACCTGGGGAAGGTAATTCATTAGGCATTATCACAAAAAATCTATCCTCATCAATTTGTGCCACTGTGCTCCAATCATATAGTTTAGGCAATTTGGGATTTTCATCAACCCTTGAAAGATATTTATCAGCTGATTTACCATATTCTTCTTTTTCATAATATTCTTCGCTGAATGATTGGCTCCAAAAATTATCTGCGGTTTCAGCTAATAGCATCACGCTCTGGTTAGAAAAGTCCGCTTTGTATACATCCTGAAAAGTTGTTCCGGTATCTCTATTTCCTGTTGTAAAATAAGCATACAATCCATTCGATAGAAATCTAAAGGATGTGTGGGTAGTGAGATTTCCTTTGTGTAAACTACGTAGATCAAGGGCTCTATCTATTATATTTTCTTTAATATTATACCTAAAGACAAACTCAATACCAAAGGAATAGGTAATATAAATATAATCTTCACTAACGTATTCTATATCCCACGGTTCTACACCAACTGGTCTAGTTTTCAGAATTTTTATTGCTTCTGTAACATCAATAAATTCAGGCATATTAGCTGTTATATCTTCTACATAGTCAAAGGCAGCTTCTTCTACAACATATTTTCTTAGACTATATTCTCTCTTTTTTCCCCCATTGCTGTCACTCATGACAACATAGTATAAGGTGTTAGGGGATTTGCTCCAAGCTGAAAAAATACAATAAGATTGTTTTCCGTTAGCAATATAATCCTTCGCAGAATCTACAATAGTTATCTTTCTGTCCTTCTCAATATCATAAAGATACAAATCAGTAGGTGTCTGACCAGCCTGATATAAAATTCTCCTGTCATCAGGCGAAACCTTCATATTCACTGAATACGAAGGGTCACTCAGCGAAATCCCCCTTATAATCACTCCGTTTTTATCTACGATTACAGTTTTCTGTATTATATCCACATACGAGATTAAATAGCCGTCACCGATAAAGTCAATTCCTCTACCAGATACTGCGTTCCAAGGAGTAAAGGGTAGTTCAATAAATCTATGTGTTTTTTCCTTCAGGTCTATTTCAAGAAGTCTGTTTGTTTCAAGCTTCGTATCATTACCATGAGCATCTTTCATAAGCGAACCAATTATTGCAATAAGCCTGTCATTATCATATGAAAAAACCGCAATATGGCCGTTAAGTTCAATTCCCATTTCGGTAAGAAGGTCATAGCTCTTAGCGCTATTAATGTCATAGCTCATTATTCTTCCTAAAACACCATTAAAATTTGTATTGTAATAAATCGTACTCAGGTCCTCCGACACAAAAGCTTGGTGCGAGTAAATATCACCAGGCAGATTAATTTTACTCTCATGTCCATCGGGGTATACAAGGTGATACTCCGAACCAATCTCGTACAACAATGCCTCACCTTTTTCAACCGGAGAATCAAAGCCCTCATCAATATCTAACGGAACTGTATGAATCTGCTGTTTCTGATCAAGTATCTTAGAAATTTCAGATGTAATAAAGCCACCTGTATATTCGTTTCTCATAATTAATACAGCGAGAAAAACACAAGCAACTGCAACTGCCAACTTCTTTATTAAGCCCATTTTATTTCTTATCCATCCAAACCTATAAAAAATCTTTTTGCTTTTGTACCTTTCCTCATCTATACTTTCAAGCACCTTCATGCGTATATCGCTTTTCATGCTGATATTTTCCTTAATGTATTTTTCCGAAACCTTAATGGAATCATAATATTGTCTACATGCTTTGCACGCTTCGATATGTGTTCTGATTATATCCGCCCTATCCTCAGATACTGTACCATCAGCATATTCATTTATATCATCGAAAGTGTAACCGCACTTCATTAAAAAGCACCTCCATTCATTTTGTTCAAACTCTTACCTATTTTCTTTCTTGCCCTGTTAACTCTCATCTTTGCGTTTTGAGGCGTAATTCCGAGCATTTCCCCTATTTCTTTATACGAAAAATCCTGAATACACTTTAAAATTATTGCAATCCGATATTCTTCCTTTAATGAGTTAATGATTTTTACTATCTCACGGAAATTTTCTCTAGCGTAAAAATCTGTTTCGAATTGATTCGTTTGCTTCACTCCAGTGTTGATTTCATCGTCAAAGGGGCATATTGAAAGCTGTCTCTTCTTTCTTTTACAATTGTCTTTATAGGTATTAAGAGCTATGCGGTATACCCATGATAAAAATTTCATGCTGCTATTATAGGTGTATAGATATTTATATACTCTAATAAAAACATCCTGCAGTAATTCCTCTGCATCCTCCCTGCATAAAGTCAGTCTGAACAGAAAATTAAATATACGTTCCTGATAGTTTGTTACAAGAATAGAGAAAGAATCCACGTCACCATTCAGCGTATCCGATACCAGTTTATTATCAATATCCAATCAAAAGTCTCCCCCTCTTTTAGTATCAGAATGAAAACCAACCCCCTTCATTATAGCGGGCATAAACAATACTATTGTATCAATATATTTGATGCTTTCAATATACTAATACATATAAATTTCAATAAAGGTAACAGGTTCATCAAGCAATTCAAATAATTTTTTGGTATTTCACGATAATTGCACTGATAAGGATGATAAATTAAAGGTTTGTTTAGTATTGAAACAGAAAACGGCTATAAGCGTGTAAATATTTACAGCTATAACCATTCAATTTATCTTACTTTTTGCGTTATCTAAACCTACCATGTTTAGAAGCTTTTAAGCTTTCATGATGTGCTTTGTGACTTAAATATTGTATAGGTTATTTTTTGAAATGGCCTTTAGTTGACTATATTAGATAACTTCCTCAATGTTAATATATCTATCATCAATATCAGAACCTTTTGTTAACTCCATCAAATAATCCCTTATTCCTTTCCTGCCTATATCTCTCAAGTTTTTAAAATTGATATGCACTGAACGGTTTCTTCCCATTTCTTTTGCTTTGTACATAGCAAAATCGCTAATATTTACAAGTTGTTCTAATTTAACCACTTGTGTTAATTCTGGCTCTAGTGGAAAACATGTGCATCCAATTGAGCAGGTAACATTTATTTGTTTACCTTCAGCTAATTTTATAGGGGTTTCTCTGACGATATTTAAAATATTTTTAGAAAACACCTTCAGGCATCCAACTTTTGTTTGGTTAAATATGATTAAAAACTCTTCTCCACCCCAGCGTATTATATAGTCTTCGCTTCTTATATTTTTTTTCAAAGCCCCGGTTATTGCAATCAGAACTTCATCTCCTGCTGCATGACCGTACGTATCATTTACCTTTTTAAAGAAATCGATATCTATCATATATACACCTATTACATCATCTACTATATCTGAATCTCTTATTTGTCTTTCAACACATGCTGCTTCTCTTGACTTAGCAATTTCTTCAGGTAAGCTTGATACATAATCATACATGTATCTCCTATTATGCAGTTTTGTTAAAGGATCATGTAAAGACAATTCTTTAAGTTCATTATTTGCATGTTCCAATTGGAGGGTTCTTTCCCTAACCTTTTCTTCGAGGCTTTCGTAAAGTCTTGCATTCTCGATAGATATTGATATTTGTGATGAGATTATTTTTAATGTTTCGAGTCTCTCCATAGTGAACACATTTCCCATAAGGTTATTTTCAAGATAGATAATACCTTTTAAATCATTCTGGTATATTATCGGCATACACATAACCGATTTAGTTTTGTTTTTAATAAAATACTCATATTTTTGACAACTCTGATCCTGCTCAGCATCATCTATTACAATGCTTTCTCTCGTTCTTATTACGTGCTCGATTAACTCAGGGCAAAAATCTGTGCTTTCACTAAACAGAATGGATTGCATAACTTGAATCTCTTCATTATTTCTGCTTTTTAAAGCCTCTACAAAAAGCTTTCTATCCACACCCCTCTCCAATAAGAGACATCCTGATTGTGCGCCTGCGTTCTCAATAATAGTATGCATAAGCACTTTTAGCAGCTTATCTATCTTTATTTCACTTGATATAGCCTGTGAAGATTTTAGTATAGACCCAACATCAAGGGATAATACCTCAGTAAATTTAGTGCGTGTATGTCTTGGGTATGAGTTTGATGATTTAAGATTAAGTTTGCCAAACTCAGAAAAATACCTGAAGTATTTATATTCTAGTATTTGTATTTTAGAGAACGCTCCCCACTGTGAATATAAGTAATATGCCTCTTTTATATATGACTTTGCGATAAAATCTTCATTTCTGCCAATCCAGAATTCTCCTATCAGCTCATTAATAAGTGCCTTCATGTTTGTAAAATCACCAGGGTTTATGGAGTTTAAAGCCTCTTTATATAGGGACATTATTTTCTCAACAGGCTCTTCTTGGATTCTAGCTAACTCTGCACGTACAATGAGGTATTTATGTAAAAAGTTCTGAGGACAGTTATCTGACCACATTTTTAACTTTTCAATATTTTTAACAAGAGTTTCAATTATTTCTTCTCTTGCTTTTCCATCTGTTTTTTCATATTTTTTAATTAGCGTTAAGGACTTAAACATATAAAAATCCGGCTGCGAATAAAAACCTGTTCCGGCTTGAAAATATTGTTCTGTAAAAGCACTCCACTTGTCTGCCGCCTCATAATTACCCAGTATATAATTTACCATCAGACAACAATGACCAAATACGTAAAGGAACGTTAAGTCCTGATTTCTGGTAATTTCCTCCAATATAAGGCTTTCTTTCTCAAAATCATAGTTTGACTGTAATTGATTAATTGCGAGAATAGCAATTTCAGGCATAACTATCAAAAATTTGGCTTTTGAACCTTTCAAAAATTTCAATGTATTTTCGGTTTCAGTTCTGCAATCATTCAGGTTATTATTAACACATAGGTTTACGAATGCCTTAAAGGCAACTGCAAAAGCGGAATGATATAGATCACCTATTTCCATTCCGCTTTTGAAACACATATCATAATAATCCAGGCACTCTTTAAAATGAGCTCTCCAATGAGAAATAAAATTGGCAAATATAAAATAACAACCTGCTTTAAAAGAATCGGCTTTTAACTTTTTTAAGAGCTCAAAGCTAACTGTATTTAATTGATAAGCCACCTCATAGTTGCCAAGTACTGAGCCCAATATTATTCCACACTCCAAAAAATACTTACAGGTTACTTCTGTAACTCCATAATTTATTGCCATATCAAATACTGTAACCTGCATCAAAAAAGTAAGAGATGGGTTATACTGATATCCGGTCGCTTGTAACTGGAAAAACATCTTCATAATCATAATCTTTTTTCTATCAGTCATAACCGGAAGATTGACCAAATTTTCAATACTGGAGCTGCCTATATATTCAACCATTTTACCTATGCCTTCACCAAGCTTCCGTTCAATCTCAGAAGCCTCGATTGGCAAATCAACATCCAATAATTTGAGTCCTTTACAAACTTCTTCAACTACCATTACCTTTTTATCACCTTTAAACTCAATTATCTTTGCTTTTAAGGAATAAACACTGGCCTTTTCAAAATTGTCGGCAGCTACATTAAACAAATCCTTGCAAAGTTCAATTGCTTCTTCAAAATTTCTGGCTAAATAATTTGATTCAGCTAAATTATAAGACAATTCAAATAACTTACCGGGATATTCCTTCCATTCTTCTTCCTTTAATAATGCTTTTCCCAACTTAAAATGATTATTTGCAATTTCATATGCAATATTGCCTTTTGCCTTCATACCGGCTGAATAGTTCAACTCCATCAGTTCTACACGTTCATCTTTTTTCTCAATTAAATCTTTTGCAATATTCAAATGGTTGATTACTTCAAAGATATTATCATCTAGATTATTTGGGTCTGCATATAAATTAAGCAAAAGTTTTCCTATTTTCCGATGAATCAGTAACTTATCGGCATCGGATATCATTGAATATGCTGCCTGCTGAATTCTGTCATGGCTAAAACGGAATTTAATCTCCATATCAGGCTTTATGTATTCCTCTTTTGGCATATGAAGCAGCTTGTAATTAATACTTAAAGGAACAATCAAGTCCTTATCAATTATTATCCATAGTGCATCAGAGATATTTTTAATTTCGCCGCATAAATCATAAAGAGTCCCTATACCAAAAGTATTACCTATGCAGGAAGCTTTCTTAATAATTTCCAACGAATCGGCAGGAAGCAAGTTTAGAGTTTGTATCATAAACTCAACAACATTGTCACTTATCTCAACCTCATTCATTTCCTCCATATCCCATTTCCAACAAAATTCTTTCTCATCAAGCTTAAATAAACCCTTTTCGTATAATGAATTCAATAGTTGTATCGTGAAAAATGGATTACCTTTGGTTTTTCTGTATAAACAGCTTGTAAGAGCACAAGTATCTGTATTATGACAATTCAATGTATCGACAACCATCTGGTTTACTGTTTGTTCCGTTAGCGGCTCTAAATATATTTGCTTCAGAAAATCTGAGTCGCCAGGAATGTTTTTCACTTGATTGAGCATTAACATTAAAGGATGTCCTTCTGAAATTTCATTATCTCTATACGCACCAATAATCAAAAAATTTTCTACTTCCATGGAAGTAAGAATATAATTTAGGAAATCTGTAGTTGGAAAATCACACCATTGAAGATCATCCAAAAACATTACTAAAGGATGTTCTTTTCTTGCAAATACCTTTATAAAATTACCGAATACCATCTGGAACCTGTTTTTTTCTTCCACAGGGTTAAGCTTTGGTACTTCAGGCTGTTCACCTATAATCTCTTTCAATTCAGGAATAAAATCCATAACAATTTTGCCATTAGAGCCTAATGCCTCAATTAAGCGGTTTTTCCAAATTTCAATATTTTTATTATCAGAGATTATGTTTCTTATCAATTCTCTGAAAGCTAAAGATGAAGCACTATAAGGAATATTGCACTGAAGTCGGTTAAATTTCCCTGATATAAAGTAACCTCCATGATTTATGATTACTTTATTCATCTCCCTTATTAAGGAAGTTTTTCCAATGCCCGAAAAACCGGATACCAATAACAATCTTAATTTAGTCGTTTCCAAATCTTCAAATGTTTTTCTCAAATCTTCAAGCTCTTTTTCTCTTCCATATAGCTTTTGTGGAATCTGAAACCTGTTTAAAAAATCTTTCTGTGCAATTTTAAAGTTTATTAACTTTTCTTCCGATTGCAAATTCTCCAGACAATATAACAAATCATATTTTAAGCCCGATAAACTTTGATATCTATCTTCAGCATTTTTTTCAATTAATCTTAAAATTATATTTGATATAGCATACGGAATCCTTTTGAAAATCACCTTAGGCTCTTTTGGTATTTTGGCTATATGACCGTAGACTATTTCCAGTTCATCTCCATCAAAAGGTAATACTCCTGTAAAAATCTCGTATAGTGTAATACCAAGAGAATAAAAATCCGATCTGTAGTCTATTATCCTATTGACTTTCCCTGTCTGTTCAGGAGAAATATATTGTACGGTCCCTTCTATAAAAGATGAATTTTGCGGCTTTTCCATTTTAAGATTGGTGGAAATACCAAAATCTATAATTTTTACTTGTTTTGTTTTCGTGTTAATAATAATGTTAGAAGGATTTATATCTTTATGAATCACCTTTTGCTCGTGAATTTGCATTAATGCATCAACTATATCAATAGAAAGCATCAGTTTTTCTTTTATATCCAATTCATTGGTTTTTAAAACGTCAGCTAAAGATTTACCGCCAAAGTCTTCCATTACAATAGCTAATCCATTGTTAAAGTTCTCAAGTTTATATGCTTTTATAATTTTATCGCCGGATAATCTTTCTGTGATAAAATATTCCCTTCTAAAATTACCTAGTGTTTCCGTTGAAGGATATTCACTGTTTAAGACTTTTATAATAACATCCGTATTATCAGAATTACCTTTTCCTTTAAAGATTGCTGTATTAAGACTTTTAAAAAGCTGTTCATTAATTTCATATCCTGGTAAATTGATCACAATAAATTGCCTCCATTATTTTACAAGTCGCAAAATATACTACGAATTTCGGCTAAATTACTAAACTTCGATAAGAATATTTTTTATTTGCAGTCACACATTAATTCCTATATACTTTTTTAACATTTATCATCCTATATAATAGCAAAATTTGCTAATAATTATAATTATATTATTGTTAGTAAGCAAATTCAAGAAATGTTTTAATATTAATTTTTAGACTCTGGGATCGAATCATTACCCTTAAGTATCCTTACTCTGTACCCGGAAGTTTATTTATATTAATAGTTTCATGAAAAATACCGATTATTATAATAGTATAGATGTATTATAATAAATTTGCTGTATTTAAAGGTAGGTATCTAGTATGAACTGTAATTTTGAACCTACAACAGTATTAAATAAGAAAACCTCACGCCGACTTACTATTGGAGTAATAAAAAGCAACATGTCTGATCAGAGGGATATACTGTTTGTTGAAGGATTGAAACAGTCCGCTGATGAAAATGGTGTAAATTTAATAGTATATCGGGGAGGTATGATTGTTTCTCCAGATGACATAGACCTGCAAGCCATTGCAATTTTTGATTTTGTTGATAAAAACAGATTGGATGGGCTTATTATATGGACTGGAAATATAAGTTGGCATGCAAGTGAAGAATTTACTGAGATGTTTGTTAAAAGATATAATTTCCTTCCGGTTGTAAGCCTTGAAAACAAAATAGACGGTATAACGAGCATTTTGTGGGATAATTACAATGGTATGAAAGAGGCTTTGATACACCTTATAGAGGTTCATAAATACAAAAGAATCGGAGCTTTTGTGGATGATGCACCTTCAAGTTTATACCAAAGATATAAAGCTTATACTGAAACACTTACTGAATATGGAATTCCCATAGATCCGAAAATTGTTATTGACCATAATACATTATATGATTTTGAGAAAACAATTCAATATGCCATTAATATGGATCGAAGTATTTTTGTTGAACAGGGAATAAAAAACAATTTTGAAAAGAGTATAAGCATAATAGAAAATTTGCGAAAAACAGGTATCGAGGCTCTGGTATGCTGTAATGATTTGAGTGCAAGAACAGTAAACAGAATTTTGAAAGTCAGAAATCTTCCCTTAATGCCTATAGTTGGTTTTGATGATGACCCGGAGAGTAGGACAGGCAATCCTGCTTTGACAACAGTACGTCCACCGATCTATGAAATGGGTAAACGTGCAGTAGAAGTAATAGTTGCTAAAATAAAAGGACATAATACTCCGGAAACGGAATATATTCCATGCAAATTAATAGTTCGTCAAAGCTGTGGCTGTCCTTGCAATTCATTGATGAAGGAAGATTTGTATAAGGAAAAATCGAAGCAGTATATAAGTTTTCAGGGCTCAGACAATATTAATGCTGAAAAATTCGAAGAATTTTTAAAATGTTTTGTTGCTGTTCCCGATGATATGGATTCCGACTGGTCTAAAAAACTTCTCAAAGCATTTTTGGATGATATTCAGGGAGATAACGGGGTTTTTGCTGATTATCTTAAAGACTTGCTGGTTTATACACAGGGCAAAAAATACATAGAGCTTTTTCAGGATATAATTATAGTAATGCACTTTTTTATAGATTCCTTGATTAAGAACAACACTTTGGATTATTATAAGGCAAAAAAGCTTTTACAGCAAGGAACGGTTCTTATAGCAGATATGAGAGTTCGCTCTGAAATGAGCAAAAGATTGAAACAGACCCAGAGGCATTATGATATTATTACATTTTCACAGATGATAGGCAACACATATGATATCAATGAAATTATAGAAAAAACAACAAATGGCTTAAGATATTTAGGAATTTCATCCTGTTACCTGTCATTATATGAAAATGGGAACGTTTCAACTGAAAAAGCTCGTCTCCTGATGGCTTATAGTGAAAACAAAAACATAATAATTTCACAGGAGGCTTGCACTTATCCTTCGAAACTACTTTTGCCGGAAGAAGTACTGCCCTTTGATGAACGATTCCATTATGTCTTAAAGCCTCTGCATTTTAGGAAAAGAAACATCGGATTTGTATTATTTGCCGATACTCTGGAGGATTATACAGAATATGAACGACTGACTGAAATAATAAGTAATACCATACACAGCTCTATTCTGGTAGATGAATTGAAAAGCAAAGCTCAGGAATTATTTACAATCAATAGTGAACTTGAATCGGCATACAGTTTACTGAAAGAAAACCAGCAAAAGCTCCTTGTTTCAGAAAAAATGGCATCATTAGGCCGTCTTACAGCGGGAATTGCACATGAGATGAACACACCACTGGCTGCTGTGCGCACATCGCTAAAAGAACTTGGTGATTTTATACACGAGTACAACGAATCAATAGGAAATCCTAGTGTTCTGCCGGAAGACCACAGGTTAATTGCTGCCGATATGATGAGATGTTTAAAATTAGCAACTCAGTCTGCAGAAAAGAGCACCGGATTTATAAAAACCATTAATTCTCAGTCAGCAAATATAAAAGCATCAAATATACAGGTATTTAATGCTGCCGAGATTATCAAAGAAGCGCTGGCAGTATTGGAGTTTGCAATAAGAAAAGGAAATTGCAGGCTTGTTACAAATTTTGATAATTCAATCAAGCTTTACGGGGATCCCAATAAGCTTGTTCAAGTGGCTACAAACCTTGTTATTAATTCTATTGATGCCTGTAAACCTGATGGAGGAACTATATCAATACTAATAGAAAATAATGGAGATGGCTTTGCCAGGCTCACTTTTCAGGATACTGGATGTGGAATACCTGATGAGATAAAATCACGGATTTTTGATCCCCTGTTTACTACCAAACCCTTTGGTGAAGGAACAGGATTGGGACTTAGCATAGTTCATGACCTGATAAATGAGTTTAACGGAAGTATTGATATAGAGAGCCAAAAGGGATTGACCTCGTTTTGTATATTTTTGCCTATTAAGCTGTAATAAACCAGAACTTTATAGAGTTTGAATTTCAACTTTTAGCGTTTAAGGTAGGTATAAAACATGAGTCTAAACATAAAAACTACTAGGTTAGTTGATGGAAAAAGCTTGCGCCCAACTATTGGAGTCATAAAAAACAATAGGGTAAGTTACAGGGAGATGCTTCAAATCGAAGGTCTTAGAATTGCTGCTCAAAAAAATGATGTTAATCTTATCATATATTCTGGGGGTATGATCAATTTTCCGAGTGAATTGGAATCCACTACAATATATGATTTTGTAGACACTAATAAATTGGATGGTCTTATTATTTGGACAGGTAATATTAACTGGTTTTCCAGTCCGGAGGCTACAGAAAGTTTTGTGCACAAGTATGATTATCTTCCAGTGGTAAGCCTTGAGACTAAAATTGACGGTATAACCAGTATTGTATGGGATGATTTTAATGCAATGCGCGAAGCCATGATTCATCTTTTAGAGGTGCACAAATTCAGGCGGATTGCTTTTATACGTGGAACAGCAACACATTTTGGTGTAGAATTACGATATAAGGCATATGTCTATACGCTCAAAGAATATGGAATTCCTATCGACGAAAGCATTATATTAGAGGATATATCCTTTAATAATAATGCAGGTATAAAGAATCTTAAAAATTTATGGACGTTGAATATTGATGCAATCGCAGCTTATAATGACATGAGTGCAAGGTTTGCGACCTCAATGATGGAAAAGTATGATCTCCCTTTTATGCCTATTACTGGCTTTGATGACGAGGTGGAAGGTGAAGAGGACAGACCTTCTTTAACAACTGTTCATCCCCCCTTCATTGAACTAGGTAGCCGAGGCATGGAAATTCTACTTAAGAAAATAAATGGTGTTCAGGTTCCTGAACTTGAGGTATTGCCGTGCAGATTGGTTGTTCGCCAGTCCTGTGGATGTAAAGCCAAATCGGTAATGAAAGAGGATGTATTTAGCGAAAAAGTTGTCCTGCAAAAAATTCCACAAGCAATAAATAATATAAGCACTGTTGAATCGGAAAACATTATAAGAAACACATTAAATATACCGGAACATTTAGAAATATCCTGGTTCTACGACTTGTGGTCTGAATTTTTATATGAAGTAAATATCGATAAAATTCCAGCCTTTGTAAATCACCTTGAAAAGATACTTATAAATAAGTATAATCAGAATTATAATATGAAAATATTTTTGGACACAATATTGCTGTTCTATTATATTACAGACTATATTTTCGAAAATAACACAGCAGGGTATTTAAAAGCACAGATTATTTTAAGACAGGCAACAAATCTTATTGCAGACATGCAGATACGTTCAGAAATAAATAAGAGACTAGAAGGGGACCATAGGTATTTTTGTGTTATTTCATTCAAACAAATAATCAGCAATGCTGTTGATATGAAGGACCTTATAAATAGAATCATAACCGGCTTCAAGATAATAGGTGTTTCATCATGCTATATATCGCTTTATGAATATAAGGGCATTTCAACAGATAAAGCACGACTAATACTGGCATACAAGGATGAAAAATGCATGGATATAAACCCATACACTACAATATTTCCTTCAGTACAACTTCTTCCTGAGGGAATAATCTCCTATGAAAATCGTTTTAGTCTGATTTTAAAGTCCTTGTATTTTCAAAATAGACAAATAGGATTTGTGTTATTCGAAGACACTTTTAAGGATTCATCGGAATATGAACAATTGAGTGAAATTATGAGTACTGCAATTAATGGTGTAATGATCATAGAGGAAATGGAGAATAAAGCACTAGAACTCAAAGAAATCAATAATGAACTTGAGTCTGCATACAGTTCACTGAAAGAAAATCAGCAAAAGCTGCTTGTTTCAGAAAAGATGGCGTCTCTTGGACGTCTTACGGCTGGTATAGCTCATGAAATGAACGCACCTTTAGCTGCGTTGCGCTCGTCTCTGAAAGAACTTGATGAACTTGTTTATGAGTATAATAAATCGATAGAAAATGACCAGGTCCTTCCTGATGATCACAAATTAATTGCCCAGGATATGATGAAGTTTTTAAAAATTGCCGAACAGGCGGCTGGAAAAAGTGCTGGTTTTATTAAAGGAATTAAGGCTCAGACAGTAAATATGAACACTTCAAATTCTCAAGTATTTAATGTTGCCGATGTTATCTCCGATGCTTTATCAGTATTGGACTTTGCATTGAAAAATGGTAACTGCAAGCTTGTAACAGATTATGATAATTCTATAAGTCTTTATGGTGATCCCAAAAGACTTATACAGGTGATAACAAACCTTGTACTAAACTCTATTGATGCATGTAAACCTAATGGAGGAAACATATTAATAAAACTTGGAAGCGTTGGGGATGGTTTTGCAAAGCTCACAGTACAGGATACCGGATGCGGAATTCCTGAGGAAATCCTACCACGGATATTTGATCCCATGTTTACGACTAAACAGTTTGGAGAAGGTACAGGATTGGGCTTGAGCATAGTTTATGATATTATAAATGAATTTAAAGGGAATATTAAAGTAGAAAGCAAAAAAGAATTTACATCCTTTGTCGTATACTTGCCAACAAAACAGGAGGAATAAAGTATGTCCAGAATAAACTCCAGAAAAGCATCAAATGGAAAGAAAATTTTACTTGTAGATGACCAAGAAAACTATAGAATAGCAACTCAAACTTTATTGGAAAGGGAAGGCTATGAAGTTAAAACTGCCAGTAATGGTACAGAAGCTATTGAAATGGTAAAACGTCAACATTTTGACCTTGTGCTTCTGGATTACTTTATGCCTGGAGGGATGACAGGAGAGGAAGTTGTAAAAGAAATTCGTAAATTTAATGAATATATACAGGTTATACTTCAAACAGGCTATTCAGGCGAGCATCCTCCACGAGAAATGATGCGGACTCTTGATATACAAGGGTATCATGATAAATCCGATGGTCCAGAAAAACTTTTGCTGTGGGTAGACGTGGGTTTGAAATCAGCATACACATTACAAATGCTTTACAAGAGTCGGCAAGGCTTACGATATATCCTTGATATAACTCCAGAATTACATAAGATACAGATGATAGAAAATTTAGTCCAGGGAATTCTATTGCAGATAACAGGATTATTGGGAATAGTAAACTCTTTTTTGGCAGTATTGCCTGAAGAAGATGACGCCATTGATAAAATTTCTACATCAGGTGTTTTTCTTGCAATGCTGGAAGAGGGAACTAATCTGGAAATTCGTGCAGCCACAGGAAAGTTTTCCAACGAAACCACCGTTGAAAGTTGTCTTGAAAATATAAAAGTAATGAAAATCAAGGATGTACTTATAAAAAATGAAGTATATTTCTCTGATAAGTATTCAGTTATACCTTTGGTTGTGGGTGAAACAGTGCTGGGAATTATTTATCTCGAGCAGAACGATATTAAGCCTGAGGATGTTGAACTTGTTAATATCTTTGCCAATCAGGCTGCTGCGGCTTTACAAAACGCATATTTATACTCTACAGCTACAACAGATAAATTAACAGGTGTTTATGTCAGGGGGTTCTTTAGCCAACAACTGTTGAGAGAAATTCGTTCATGTTTCTATCAAAAAAGTCCCTTAAGCTTAATTTTGCTAGATGTTGATTATTTGAAGCAAATTAATGACACTGCAGGCCATCTTGGAGGTGACCGTGCTCTGTCCATAATAGGCTCAATATTAAAAAAATCTACCCGTCCGAGTGATATTATCGGTCGTTATGGCGGAGATGAATTTGCAATTCTTTTGCCAAACACCCCTTTGGAAAATGTGAGTACTGTTACAAACAGAATCTATGAGTATTTACAGGGAAAAAAGATAGAAGGTGATTTTGGCAGTATTTCCATTAGCTGCAGCATGGGTGTCTGTGGGTTGAAAATACAGGATGCAGACTTTACTAATATTCCACAACCAGTTCCGCAGTCATATATAGAAGAGATTTCAAAACAGTTTATAGACGGGGCAGATAAAATGCTTTATCAAGCCAAAAAGAATGGACGTTCATGTGCAGTTATAGGGGAAAATATTAATATTTTTAATAAATAGTTGGATTTGGCTATAAAGCAAGTATATTTGTTTCAATGAGAAATTTTTATTGAGATTAGGTGATTCCAAAAAAATAACAGGGACGATTTATAGTGACTCAATAGTCGTTATGAATCGTCCCTGTTTTGTGCTAATCACCTAATTTCATCTATGTCCCTCAGCATTCATAATTTCATTTCCCTCCGTATCAAGTGTAAGATTATGGTCTATAGCTGCTTCCAAGATATCTTCATAAGCCCAGTGGCTAACCTCAAGATCAGCAAACGTGCTTTCTACCGATTTCAACGGTCCCCTATAAAGCATCCTGTTAATCATTGTTACTGCTTCGCATCGTTTTACTCCTACATCCGGTCTGAAGGTTCCATCTTCATAGCCATTAACAATATTATATCTGCTTATCTCCTCAATGCAGTTCAATGCCCAATGTCCATCAATATCCGGATAATCAATTTTATAAGGTTTGGCGATATCCATTTTTAAATAATTCGATATAACTGTCGAAAGCTCTGCTCTCGAAATCATTTCATCAGGACGGAATGTACCATCTTTAAAACCTTTGAATATTCCGGCCTTTGTGACAGCCCCTATGACACCGCTTGCCCAATGACCATCTTTTAAGTCACTGTAACCTATGCCGCCTTCCTCCGATTCATCAAGTCCGAGTATGTCTTTAAATATCGCTGCAACTTCAGCCCTTGTTATTTCATTATCAGGTCTGATTGTTCCATCAGAGTAACCTTTTATATATGCTTTATGTATTACATTTCCACTTGCAAAAGAGCGCAGCATAACCGGAATGGTTGACTTATCTTTATTCAATAGCTCTTTATCACTTTCTATTACTGCATAATTGCTAACCAAAATCTCCTGTTCTGAAAAGTCACTTACACTAACCTTTAAAATCTTTTCACTCTCAAGATTTCCATCCAAACCGGGAATGGTCCAGACAACAATATTTTCCTTCACTTCTCCGCCGTCTGCATCAACTACCTTTGTATTTTCAGGAATACCTGCAACCATTCTGAATTCATCCGAGGCTGTATTCGCAGCATTTTTAAATTTAATGCGGTACTCTATTGTCTGACCTTTTAAGTATATGTTTTTGCCGGTACTTATGGAAACTGCAATATCAGACGGTACAAACGCAGGGATTTCCTGCGTAGAAACCTCAACTGTTGTTTCTTTTGGGATTGTATTTGTATTTATCTTTGTGTTTGTATCTTTGTTTGTGTTTGTCGTTGACTCTTTCAATGAATCAATTTCTTTTTCCTTGTATTTAATCGTCCATGAGCCTTTTGATATAGTTTTGCCATTTTCATCGTTTATAAAGGCTTCCACCGTATTTATACCCTGCCCAACCACAAACGCACCTGCATAAGGCTTGTATTCACCACCGTTAATTGAGTAGTTGAGTCCATTGTTATCCTGCAGCATTGAATAGAGTTCGACCTGGGGTTTTGTATTGTAAAAACCTTTACTGTCTGGTTCTCCCGATGCCACAACCAGCTTAATGTCTGTCAGTATGTTCACCTTAGGCCCGGGATATTCCTCTCCATTGAGCCTGTATGAAATATTTCCTGTATGAACACCTTCAGGTAAGACAACTTCAATAACATTATCCTCGATACTTGCTAAAATAAGTACCGAATCTCCCAAATAAACCCTTCCATCAGGTTTAAAACATCCTCCGTATATTTTGACTTTGTCTCCTGCAACCCCTCTGTTGATGGAAAGTTTGCTTATATACGGGTTATGTTCTTCCTCTGTAACTGTCACTTTGAGAACTGCCATTTCTCCTGTACCAGATACAACACTCAAATAATAGACTCCCATTGCTTTTTGAGAAACTTCTATATGCATTATCCCAGTTTCGTCAGGTTTTATGGCTTCTGTTTCAAAGTATACCTTCCAGCCCTCGGGTATATCATTTGCTGACAATTGAATATCATTTGCATAGCCGTTAAGGCTCTTTGCAAAAACATGAACTGTATCTGATTCACCTTTATTAATAAAGGTTTCATTTTTAGATAACATGAGCCTGTATGAAGGTTCTATAACTTCAACCTTTATTTTGTGTGAATCCTTGTTCGCTCCCACCACCACAAGCTCTGTTTCGCCAAAGGATGCATCCTCCGGTACTTTTACCACCATAAAATTCTGATCTAAGATTTCAGCCTCTATTTCCCTTTCACCCATAAAAACTTTAGTGTGTTTATTGAAGTTTTCACCGTGAATTTCCACCTCATAACCCTCGGAAGGTATTATGAAAACAGTTCCTGTATCCTTTACGGAAATATTGTCATAGGAAACCTTTACATTGATCAATATTTCTTCGACTATAGAGCTGTTGCCCATGTTTTCAAGTATTCCGTTAATTACATATTTGCCTGGTTCCAAATCATTTGAAGCAAAAATCTCAAAAGCTGTTGCAGTTGTTCCGCTACATATTTTAATATAATTTCCGGCATTGATATCAAGTCCGTCGGGAATTTCAAGTACTTTAAATGCTGCATAATCATATGCACCGCCTGTAACAACCGGATTCTGATTTAAAATATCAATCTTTACTACGGCGGATTTTCCGGCACATATGCTGATATCCTCTATTTTCTCAACGATAAAAGTATTTATATTGTCCTTTTGAGCTCCTATCTCGATTACTATGGGTGAAGACCTTTCACCTTCATTACCGTTATAGTCGTAAGCTGCTGCTTCAAGCTTTACAATATCACCCTTGTCAAACCCTGGCAATGTGTTTTGGGTAATATATCCTAAATTGATTTCTATATGCTCCTTTTTGGTAATGTTATCAATATACAACTTGAAACCTTTGGTATTCTTCCCATTGGTATCTTCAAACATATAACTTATGCCGCCTTTGCCATCGTCCGTGGCGACAAAGCCCGTAACAGCTTTAAGAGATAAACGCTGGAGCTCTACCTTCACTGTATTTTCATAAACATCACTGACATCGGGATTGTCTTCATCGTCCGTCAGCACTGCCCAAGCATAATATTCGCCATTAGGAAAAGCCATAAGATCTATTTGTGCACTGAACGCACCCTTTTTGTCAATTTGGCAGGTACCTGCAGGTATTCCCATATGCGAATCCATGCTGTCCGACAAATAAACATCCACCTTAGAGTTGTTCCCTGGATTGATGGCAAAACCTTTTACAAGGGCTTTTGAATCTTTTATATCAACACTTTCAATGCTTATCTTCGGTACTTTTCCAAGTCCGTATATGCCGACGTCAAATTCATTTTTATTTGCAACCTTTGAAGCCTCAAAGCTCCATGTACCTTCCTCAGGCTCAAGGAGTGCAATAAGCATACCCCAGTCGTGATAGGATACAAAAACATTAGGGCTGTCTACTCCATAACTCTTGCCTGAAGGCGATCTCAAAAGAATTTCAGGCTCCTCCTCAGGATATGCAACTGTAAGAAGCACCCTACCAAGATCCTCTGCTGAATTTAAGCCTCCAACATCAAAATTGTAAACAACCTTGTTCTGATCTGGAATTGAAAATCCTTCGTTTACCTCAGCAGAGGCATATATTCTTGTGCTGCCATATTGTGCCCAAGGCGGAAGATAAATGTCATAGGAACTCACTTTCCCAACCTTCATACTGTGTTTTGAAGCAAACACACCTATCTCACCTATACCCCATGGTAGGCTGACGTATGCCTTAACCCCGTTACTCCCGTTTGTAAAACGTCCAAAATCAGCGTTTACACTTCCCAGCCAGAAATCACTCGGTGGTATTCTCAACCTGAAGGAAAATTTGCCCCAACCTATTTTTTTATCTAAAACCGCGCCCTTTTCAACTCCGATTTCCAGCTTTGATTTGCCGCTTACACTTGTACTGCCATTGTATTTGTAAACATATATTGTTACACGTCCTCTTACAAAATTCATTTCAATTCCTACATCGCCATAAAACCCCTGCCTTGTTATGGCAGCAACAATCTCTCCTCTTGCACAGCCTGAAACTACAGTTACATCGCCTTTTAATGCAATTCCGCAGTTTGTGAGGTCTATCCACATCAAGCCGTTTCCGCTAACTATATTTCCGCCTGAGGCATCCTTGAATCCTACTCCCACTTTTATTCTCATGCCGCTGTCAAACATATTTCTTACTTTTGAAGGTAATTCATAAGGAGGTCCAAACGCAATACCTCCTGTTATAGTCTTTATGTACAAACCCGAATTAGCTATGGGGATTCCGGTACCGGGTATTGAACAGGTAAATTCTGCTCTTCTAAGGCCAATGGGATATTCATCCGAACGGTTACCGAAACTTATTATTCCTTCAAAGCTACCTATTTCGGCAATTGATATTGAAGCTCCTCCCTCTATATAGAAGTCATCCTTCCCTTCTATTTTAAAGTCAACATAGGAATTGCTTATTGTTACGGCATTTGAAATCTTAAAGGACGGAAGCCTGAAAGCTCCTCCTTTGAATTTTATTCCGTCACAATCCAGTTCCACTCCGTTCAAACCTACTGAAGCGCCTCCAAGCTCATCCGGAAGAGACAACATTGCTTTTTCAAAATTTATTCTTTTATCGAATATATCAAGAGATAAACCTGTAAGTTTAAGATTACAGCCGCCGATATCCTTTTTAATATCCGAAGCCGCAAATTCCCCGTGAAATTTACCGTCACTTGTTATATATGCATTTTTTATGCCCAGTCTCATATTATCCATATTGTCGGGAAGAACAAGCATCAAAGAGCCTATTTTTACCATATCCTTTTCAAATCCCAGATCCTTTACTTCCACTTTGAATCCGGCCAATGTGGTCTGGAACTGTGATGTTGTAGTATAAATCGCTTTTACTTTGCCGTTCCAACCCATTTCAAGTTTTCTTACATCAATTTTAAGTCCTTTGAAGCCTTCAGGATAGTTTTGAGGCAATGTAAGACTTCCACTTAACGAAAGACCTTCCCTGCTCAATCCCACAGAAGTTGCCTTTACTTCAATTCCTCCCGGGAGTTCAAAGCTGACTTCATCTTCTACAACAGCGTCAAAATCCTTTATTCCCCCAGATGAAAGGGTAAGTTTATTAAGTGTTATGGATTTGCTCCTTACGCTTTCAGGGAAAACATCTCCTAAAGCAAGGTTTCCTGTCACAGAAAACATTAGATTTTTACCATTGTCACTAATAGCCTTTATAGCACCCTCAGTCAATACCAAGCTGTCAAAAAGTACGGTATTTATTCCCTCCATACCGATATCAAGGTCTTTTATCTGCCCGTCTCTTCCAATTATAAAAGATTTTATATCCAGAACTTTTCCCTTAATGCCCTCAGGATAATTCTGATCAAGTGCAAGCTGTCCTCCTATTCCTGCACATTTTTCACCTTCGTATTCCCGGATATATATCTTTCCATTACTTATCCCGAAGCCTCCAAAGACTTTTGCATCACCTAAAGCAGCCTCAAAACTTCTGATATCTCCATCAAGTGATATTATGCAACTGTTGATAGTAAGAGTCTTGCCCTTAATACCTGACGGGAAGTTGTCACTTGTCCTTATGCTGCCTTTAATATCTATAGTACTTTCTTCACTATCACCTTTCTTAACTGCTAGTACGCCGTCCGTCAATTCAAAAAACCCAAACAACCCTGTATTTATGCCCTCGGTCTTCATATCAAGAGCTTTTATTGTACCGTCTTCGCTAATTATGAAGGAGTTAACAACCAGAGGACATTGCTCGGTTGAATCACTTAAGCCCTTGAAATAGAACTGGCCTCCCACAGAAAACTCCATATCCTTGTTATCATTATGGTAAGCTGATACCTTGAGATTCTCAGTTATAATATACTCCCCAAAAAGCTCCGCTTTTTCTTTTTTACTTGTTGAGGCTTTGAATTCAAGGATTTCACCCTTTAAATCCATCTTAAAGGACTCAATTGCCAATTCCATAGATTTTAATGCTCCAGGTACATTTTCAGGTAATAGTATCTTTCCGTCAACCTCTATCCTGATACCACTAACTGAATCCTTTAAAACCTTTACTGTGGTATCTTTAAGCTTTGTAACCCCCATGAAGTCCGCACTTTCAAAGGACAATGAGGAATCAAGGTTGACAATTTTCCCGCCTTTATCAAACTCGCAGGTATTTATTTTGATTTCCGCGCCTGAAAGGTCACCGGGCAAGTTATCGGGAAGGACAAGAACCCCACCTAGCCCTATTCTAAGATCGTCGTCATTTGCAGCAACTCCGACAGTCCCGTTCCTCAATACCATCCCTTCTGCAAATTCAATATCTTTTGCCAGCTTGAGGTTTGCATCAACTACACTTATATCTCCGTCAAGCCCGATCCTCAAACTGTTTATCCCAAGCTTAAGTCCTGATAGAGCCTCAATTTCCATCTGCGGTAATACAATATTTCCAGAAAAGTCAAGCTCAACAGAAGTGTTTTCTTCCTTAACAAGCCCTACAGCTGAGTCTTCAAGTACAGTACCTCCGAGGAAGGAAAACTTATTGGGCAGAATTCCATTGATGTCCATTTCAATAAGCCTCGCATCAGCGTCAACCGCAAGTTTGTTTATGTTGAGTTCCGCATCCTTTTCTCCTTCTATCATATCAGGTATAATAACACTTCCTGATATTTCGGCCCATATACCTTTCTCGTCGTCCTTATACATAGAAACAGCCGCGTCCTTAAGCTGACTCATACCAATAAAAGGCGTCTGCCCAGGCAGCTCGGTCCCGATATCGAGCTCTTCAATTTCACCTTCACTGTTCATGACAAAACTTCTAATTTCCAATTCGAGAGTTTTAGCATATACCTCTCCGGCATCTATAGGAAGAAGAACAGTTCCTTTTACTTCAAGTTTCAGTTCTTTTTCATCAGAGGCATATATCCCTGCATATGCGTCACGAAGGCTGGTATTTCCTATAAAAGGCACCTTCCCCGAAATATTTCTTCCAGCCTTTATCTCTTTAAAACCGCCATCCCTTCGGATTATTACCGATTCTGTATCAACGTAGAATTCCTTTAATTTTTTATACTTGTCAGACACTTTGAATCTTCCTCCCACAAGCAGGTTGAAGTTTAATCCTGTCTCATCGGGAAGGAGCCTCAAGAAAGGGTCTGACATCTCAACGGCACTGCAAAAACTTATTTTGTCCTTCAGTAAACCCTTAGATGCTATGCTTGATATCTTACCCCTATTGTCTATGATTATCTTCTCAATTAAAACCTTTTCACTTTTAAGACCCTTTATCATACCGGAAGACAATACATATTCACCGTTTACTTCAAAGCGTATACTCTGGCTCTTCTCATCAAATACTGATTTCACAAAAGAGTTTGTGAATTTATTGCCGTAACCGTCATCAATTTCCAAAAGCTGACCTTCAACAGCTTTGGTATCAATCTCCTGCTCAGGAATTCCAATTGTTTCAAAGTCAAAGTTTGTATCCTCGTCATATAAACCGCAGGCCGATATTACTTCAAAAGCTTCGAAATTACCATCCTCTTTCAGCTTTAGCTTATCTATCTTCACGCCCTGTCCAAGAGTAAGCAGGCTTACCAAACCCTCTGAATTCAGAAAACCGTCAAGCTTAAGGTGTGTGGTTTTTTCCCCGCTATCGTAGGTAAAATTCAGATAACCTTTGCTTAAGACTGCATTACCAGCAATCAAAGTGTTTATTTCATCTTCATTTCTCGCTCTTACACTAATAATATTTCCGTCCGGGTCAAGACTGCTCTCAATCACAGACAGAGAAGAAATACCGAAATTACTGACGGCATCACCCTTAAGCAGGATTTCTCCTTTAAGTGAAAGCTCAAGTGTACCTTCAATATTACGGTAAATATTGAGTTTGCTGTTTTCAAGGTCATAAGTGCCATTAATCAAACCCTTCACATTACCTGTTGAAATATCAACATCCACCATAAGACCATCTATGCTTATTTTCATAGAGGAAACTTCAAGTGTATTGCTGCTTACAAAGAAAGAACCATAGCCGGGCTTAACAAAAGCTTTCGGCATATTTCCCTCATTGCACTCGAGCATACCACCCTTTACTGGCACCTCGGACAGCTCTACTTTTATGGTATCTTTAGCCTCAATACTGCCTTTCTTAACAAGCATTTCCCCATCCTTAAACGTCAGGGAATCAATTTTTAATCCTGAATTCTCGCATTCAAGCCAACTAAACTTTTCAAGTTCGTTTACTACTCCCTTATCCGATATCGAAAAATTACAAATCTTGAAGGTGCCAAATTTTCCTGCCACTTCGAGCTCTGCCTCATCAACAACAATAATGCCTTCTTTTATTATGCTTAAGCCATCCTTTATTAAATAGGTATTGCCGAATATTTTTAGCTTATAGTTCCCAGCTATCCTTCCGCCCTTTATAATGCCATCCTTTGACACTACAAGGTTTTTTACCAGCAATGAACTGCTGCTGATGTCCCCCTCTTCTCTGAAGCAATTTATATTTCCTGCATCAAGCATTCCGGCATTTATTACAAAGCTTCCCGATTGAAGGTAAGTCCCTGTAATGTCCTTAAGCAAAAAACCTCCTACACTATATTCTTCAATTTTTTCCTCGGATATTGAGCTTTTTATTATACCACCTTGCGGAGGTGATGAAAGCTTTACATCAAAATAGGCAATTTCCCTGTCGTATCCAAAGGGTTTATAATAAGCCTTCTTTATCACCAATCCATTGTGTGAAATATAAAGACCTTCACATCTTAACTTCATTCCGTCTGCATTTACCTCAAAACGCATATCACTTCCGCCCGAAACAAACTGTCCATCCTCAAGCTTAAGATCTTTATCAAGCTTAATTTTACCGTCTTCGCTCGAAGTCGCCTTAAAATCCAGGCTCTCTGGAAGAACTAGCCATGCCCTGCTCTCTTCTTCGGGGCTGTTCATGATTTCAACTTTATAGCCACACACAATTTCCTCTATAAAGGTGTTTATAACAGGCATTTCCTTTCCGTCTATACGGAACGCTTTCTGATAAGTTCGTATATTGCCCGCCATATCGTTTAACCTTACAACAAGTAAATATGTACTGTCCGGTTTAAGATCTTTATAAGTATGGCTTGTCGATTGCCCTTTAATAAAATAGCTCCAATTGTCATCAACACCGTATTCCATTATACCGGCACTTATATTAAATACACCTGTATTGTCCTTTGGTTCTCCCCATTCCATGGTTATACCGTTGCTGCCTGAAGCAAACACTTTAAGTTTTTCCTTCGTATTTCCAAGGTCTTCAAGCCACGGTTTCTCAATATCATAGGCAGCAGTCATCTCGTCCCACTGCACATTCCCGGAAAAGTCCTCCGCAAAAACAATTAACCGCACTTTTCCATGTTTCTTGTCTCCGTCTTCACTCAAATCAAAGTCAACCTTGAGATTTTCTGTTGTAAGGAAACTCTTTCTATATTCATACACCGCCTCTGCAACTGTATAAGGTTCCCCCTCCTCAATATCCTCCAACTGGTAGTAAAAAGCCTTTACACCGGTAAAATCAGCTGGCATATTCCATTCAAAAGACACCTGTCCATTGTTATACCAATTGTTTTCTACGGGATGTGTAGCAGAGTTTATTTTCAAGAATTCAGGTGGCTTAGAATCAATTCTAAAATTGTATTCAGCAGGTTCCCTGGTTTTCCTTCCATTTCCCGAAACCAGATCAACATACAGCTTGTAATACTCTTCAACGGCATTATCCTCAAGCTCTCCAAATTCAATAATTGAACCTGTAGTTGTCGCATCCTTTACAAGAACCTGCTCCCCTTTATAAAGGCTGTAACGGTATTCTTTAACTTCTAATACACCAGAGGTCCCTACTCCTATATTAAAAACAGCCTTCCTGTTGTTTACAGCATCATAAGCAGTACTTGCAAAGGGGTGGGTACTGCTTCTTATCTCTGGTTTTTGCGGATAATCCCCGTCAACTTTGATGCAAAGACTTTTGACCGGACTCCTGTTGCCTGCCATATCTACAGCATATATGTATATATAATTTATTCCCTTTTTCAAAGCTTCCAGCGGAATTACCTTAAAACTGCCACCCTCTGCTGCAACCTTTGTTTCGCTGACGCCTTCCCTTGTAGGACTGAAGGATATTGAATACAAATAGTGTGAAACCTCGGCAAGTTGGTCAACAAAATAGTCTTTAGCACTCACAAACAACAACAGTTTATCAAGCTCGGTATAGCCTCCGTCCTCAAGCTTCAGAAACTCAATACCTAAAGACTCCTTCAAATACGCCTCTGTGATTTCCGGAGCTTTTCTATCTATATAAACTGCTTCGCTTACAGTTGCAATATTTCCGGCATTATCACCCACTTCAAATTTTATATCTGTGATGCCTTCCTTGACCACAACAGCAGTTTTTCCGGATACCCATTCCCCTCCATCAAGTGAATAGCGCATGGTGCTTTCGTTTATGCCTGAAAGCTTATCTCTTGCATTACACGAGACTTCCACTTTTTCGTAAGGAACCGGACTACTAGGATTATTGAGTTCAAGAACTGGAATACTCCTGTCTATTCTTACAGGACCCTCTTTAATTGTAACATTACCAAAACTGTCTGTTGCCTTGAACTTTACAACAGTTTCCTTCTCGTCTGTAATTACAAGCTCGTTTCCCATTTGCCAGTTTAGTCCGTCAATGCTGTATTCGAGACTTTCAATACCTGAAAAAGAATCATATACGTCAGCAGAAACAGATATGCTTTCTCTATTCTTCCATGCTTCATCAGTACCTTTTATAAACACTTCAGGTGCATCAACATCAAGCATAACAGATATAATTCCTGATGTTGTCTTGTTTGTAGCCCTGTCAATAGCTTCCACCTCAAGCATCCAGCTACCGCTTTTGTCAAGTTCTATTCTGTCTTCATTAATCCATTCCCCATTGTTGACCCTGTATCTTAAAATTTCTATACCTGATATGGTATCCTCGGAAATCAGGGTGAAGGTAGTAGGCTTTTTATTGTATTTATATGGATTTACAGTGCTTTTAATCTCAAGGTCATTATGGTCCTTGATGGTGATTTGAGGAAATGTCCTGTCTATCTTTATAGTGATGGTTTTCCGGGCAACATTCCCCCATATATCACTGACCCTTACATAGAAAGTACTTTCTCCTTCCCTCGATACTGTTATTTCGTCTCCTTCCTCCCACGTTATCCCGTCCGTACTTATTTCAATCCTGCCGACTTCCGACAGGGTATCCACTGCATAAACAGAAACGGCAACGGTCTTTTCATTGGTCCAATTCCCGTCCGTTCCTATAAAGGTAACTTCCGGCGGATCCACATCAACAACAACAGACAGTATACCTGAATTAATACAATTATCCGCCTTGTCAAAAGCTTCGAACTCTATGTTCCATTTACCGCTTTCATTTATCTGTACTGACTTTCCCAAAATCCAGTCACCATTATTCAAACGGTATTTTATGCTTTCTATCCCTGAAAGCTCATCAAATGCACTGGCATTAACGGTATATGACTTATTTGTTTTTATTGGTACAAGGTTGTTTGTTTCAAGGGTTTTTCCCGATATGTCACGAAGGCTTATAACGGGCTTTGTCCTGTCAATCCTTACGGTATAGTTTATTTCCGATTCATTTCCAAGTTCATCTGTAGCTTTTATAAAAAAGGGCGTTTCTCCTTCGTCGGATACAGTAAAAACAATACTACCTTCCGGGGCTTCCTCTATGCTTGAATTATTTACAGAGTATTGAACTCTTTTAACGTATGTCAGCTCATCAACTGCCCTAAGGTTAACCTCACAGGTTTCAACACTCTGCCAATTCTCATTCATGTCTTCGGCCATCCGTGGGCCTTCCCTATCTATAATAACCGTTACACCTTTTTCATCGGAATAGTTATCGTACTTTCCCACACCTCTGAACAAGATATTGTATAAGCCGTCTTCTGTAACATCTAACGTTGAGCCTGTAGTCCAGTCTCCGTCATTTATTCTGTATTCAAATCCCTTGCTTCCCTCAGCGCTATTACCTGAAGCAGTTATCCTAACTGGTTCAGTGTATTTCCATGTTATATCGCTAGTGTTCTGAGAATTAAATGTTTTACCTTTATCGTCGGCAATTTGGGTTACATCCTGCAAGGTTCGGTCAATAATAACGGTGGTTTTAATCGGCTTGGAATAGTTTCCCGCATTGTCATATGCACGGAAAGCAACTTCATACACTCCTTCGGTACTTAACTTCAACTCATTACCGTTAGTCCATGTTCCTGAATTTATAGAGTATTGAAACCCTTTCACTCCTGATATGTCTTTTACACCTACAGGATAAACATCCTCAGCATGAGGAGTCAATTTAACACCTTCGGTAAAATTTTTAACAAGTCCCGTCGCATCGGTACCATCTACTAGAATATTCTCCATTACAGGAGAAGTTTTATCAATGTATATTGTTGTTGATGCAGATTCTGTTATATCCCTATGCTTTGTTCTATACTTCCATGTAGGAATAAGTCCTCCTATTTTATATCGTTCCTGGTATTCTTCATCCATAGAAATTGAATAATGTATAGAAGTTATTCCTTCATTTGAAATAGCCTTCCACGTGCTATATTCTTGTTTTGAAACGGAATTTACGCTATGATCACCGTCATAACATTGCGGTTTTACAGACACATCCCAATTAACCCATTTACCTTCAGAACCTGAAGGTGATTGCAGTACTACAAGATTTGCAAACACAGTAGTCTGAAACAGACATATTCCTGCAAATATTATCATTAAAACCGATAAATTCTTTATATTCCGCAACACATTCACCCCTCTCACACTTTTATTCCTGATTGAAAATATACTTATTTACTGGTTTTTCCACTTTATATTCTTTTCCTTCTATCTTTTCTTTTTCTACATAAAAATATGATGTTCCTAACTCTATGTTTTCAACTTCCACTTTTAGATAATAATCGACATTATTTTTATCCCCATCCATCCTAAGCCTCTCCAGGTTCTCTCCTTTCGGCCAGTCTATCTCGAAGGCGTTACCTGTATTTTTTTGCCTGAAAGACATTATATCTGCTATATAATGCCAGTGATATGTACCGATTGGCTGCTCTTTTCCATCTTTACCTCTCCCACTTGCGATGAGAAAAGCCGAAACAGCATACTTACCTGAGTAACTGTCTTTTAAATCTAATTTTACACCTTCTTTGGATATGTTCACCTGTACAGCTGGAACAGGATTTTCTGAATTCGGATTGAAAACCGGTTCATAATATTCTGGTAAGTTCGGAAGTTTTTGACTCCCGAAATATCCTTTATATTCTTCCTGCCTCCGTCTTATCTCCTGTCTGGTTCTCATCACTGCATCATATTTCTTTTTATAATTCTCTTCATCTTTTTTATCCGGTTTGCTCTGAATGATAAAATCTTGAGGGTCACCTTCATAATCCTTCATTTGATCTATCAAACTTATCAAATCGCCTGCAGTTGTTCCAGGACTTAAATCATAGGAAGCATCATACTTCGGATCAAAGATATTCCTGTTTAAAGGGTCAACATTCAATCCACCCATCCAAATCCCAAAATGTAGATGAGAAGCGCTTGAGTTCCCTGTATCACCTAGAAGTCCGATTATATCTCCCTTTTTCACTTTTTGCTCATTTTTCACCATTATGCTGTTCTGGATAAGATGTGTATACTCTGTTTTTATGTTCGAATTATCGTGCTCAATTGTAACAGAATATTGGAAATTACCATTTCTATAAACCTTTGAAAACTTCGTCGTTCCATCTTCTACTGCCCTTACAAGTCTGCCTGTATCGTTCCCTTCCGCAAAGTCTATACCATTGTGCCTAGCTCCTGAATACATATAGGCAGGCCAGTTTTTGGCATTAGCATTTGTTGAAGGCAGCGGCCACAACCACCGATTTTGTGCATCTATAGCATATCTGTCAAAAGAGTATTTTTTTCCGTTCCCATCTTTATCCTTTATAATAGGATCGCAAATTTTCTTGTAATAATCGTCAATTTCGTATTTATCAGTATAAGCATCTCCTATGGCAAAAATACCGCTAAAAGGTTCTTGTGTCCATTTATCAATTATACCTGGAGGATTGTCACTTTCACTAATGTCCACATCAATAATATACTTGTCATGACAGAGCTTTTTGGAATATCCCAGCACTCTCAAGACATATGTTCCTGCCTTCTCTTTTTTAATATATTTTAATATGGATTCATTTTTTTTCCGATTTACTTCTTCCGGATTTTTACTATTGCCGTCGGCATCCGGTATTCCGCAGGTTGAGCACGCTACACGCACATCACCATTTTTGGTCTCCTGATACAAGAAGAGGTCATAGTCCCCTTCCCAATCGTATAAATCAATTTTAATCAAAGAGGGTTTATCTATACGTATTTTATATTCGTTAACATCAACATTTGATATCACTGTGCCACTTTGCAAATATTTTATCTGCGTAGGAGCCTCCAAACATCCAACTTCAATGTGGTTAGGCTCTATTGAACTATCTGAGTTGACACCATGAAAAGCACCAGATACAAAACCATTTTTATACAAGTTATTTTTTAACACTTTCCATTTTTCATTTTCAAAGTATATTGAATTCCAGAAGAATGACTTTCCTTTATCTAATTTCTCATCTTTATTATCTTTTCCAAGATAGTACCAATTCATATTGGTCGCAATGCCAAAAGCATGATTATCAAGCCCTTTATCAGGATCCTTGTCAATAAACCTCGGACTATAACCCATATCTGATTTACTGTTTGAAAGTAATGTTTTGACTTTTTCAAAACTTTCTTTAACATTCGTGTTTACAGGAATGGTTATGGATTTCGCCAGATACAAATCTACTATGTTTTCTTCCTTCCATAAAGGATCCACAAATACTTCTCCCTTAGTTGAAGTATTGCTGTAGTAATAATACGGGAATTGCCTGTAGCATAAATATCCCAGCTCATTTAACGGACTAAGCGCTACCTTGTCGTACCAGGAAGCTGATATTTGAGTCATCATGTTTTTTGACAAAAGCTGCCAAAAAAGCTTGTCGGATATTTTATACCCACATATTATTCCGGATTCTTTTGTTAATATAAAATCTTCAACTAAGCCTTTAAGCTTTTCTGTATTTTCTTTTGAAGACAAAATATAATGCCACGTCTTGCCTTCTTCAACTTTACTTTCTATGTAAACTGCATTTTTCTTTTCTTTGTCCATATCCCAAAGCAAATATCTATCTGTTTTGGAAGGCTCATCAAATATGATCTCGTTTGGTATATCAAGACATATAATATTGCCCGATAGCGGGAGTCTCCAATCTTTCTCATCAACTGACCCGCTTCCCTGCATCAGTTTAAGCTTTTTTACCTCATTTGGAAAACAAGCCGAAGCCAATGCCCTGACCATTTTATCGTCGTTCTGTGCCTTATCAAGGTCGAAATCAAATGCTATTTTACTTCCTATCTTTGTTTTTTTCAAAGCCTCTATATTAGCTCCATAGTCTGTCTCTGGCTGGTCTGACAAAAGATTTTGGGAATCATAAATATTAAGAAGGATATATTTCAAACTCTCTTTATTTATGTCATGCTCCTCTATACTTTTTTCCTTCATATAAGTTTCATAGTTTTCGAATACATTCCGAAATGCTCTGTAATAAAGCGATAGGCCCTCAAATTTATTAAGATCTGCACTCTTATTTTCAATGCTTGTTTTAGGTAACATATACTTGCGGTTATTGATATTTAAGCCGCTAAGGATGTTTTCAATAACATCAGTGTCCTCTGCATCATTACTTTTCTTCCCATCATCACTTAGAAGGCTTTTCATATTCTTCACAAATTCCAGGTTAATATCTGCCAAGGGCATTAATGTATACCTGTTAAACTGTATTTTTTCTTCTTTTAACTTATACTTTCCAAATCCAAAAATTCCTTTTGGGGATACAACCGCTTTCTTTTCATCAGGTTTCTCATTACCGCATTCAAAACCTTTAATATAACTAATATTCAGGTTTCCGTCATTATCAATACTATCAATACACGCAGCACACTTAACTGAACCTTCTTCATCAAGCTCTAAAAGATACCCTCCCGGCTCCGGATAGTAAAGAGAATCCTCAGTACTGCTTATCCCTTTAAAATCATCTATTTGCAGTGGATGAAGAAATTTTTGAGCACGAATGCTGTTAAGATACATCATATCCTCACCCATAATCTGATGACCCTCATCATAAGCGGGCACAAAAACAGTTTCCATGACTTTTGTATCCTTTGCACTGAACACAACCTCAACCCTTACTTTTACAGGACGCGTACCATAAGGATAGTCCGCCAGAATTGCCGTTCTGTCAAGTATTATATAACCTTTACCAAACCTTGCTTTATTTGTGTCAATTTTATAGTTTTTAATTATATTTTTGGTTCCTGATTTCCCGTCCTTGCTTATCTCATAAAAGTTAACACCTGTAATTGCTTTATTGTAATCCTCCTCAGCAAGTGAAATTCGTATGTTTTCTCTCGGGAAAATTCCTCCTCCGGGACACTGAGGACTCTTATCGAGAATCTCACTATTGAGAAAAAGAGCCTTTCGAAGTGCTTCAATATTTTCTACGTATTCTGCTGCTTTATCCCGGTCCTTTGTCGAATTTTTCGGTTCTTTTGTCACAGCTGCACACTGTATCTGGATATTATTCCTTTTATATATTCCCTCCTTGGTATAAAGACTACAAAAGGAATTTTTATAATATGGGAATGTAAGATTGTTATATTCAAGATATGAATTGTAATACACCTCAAAAAAAGCTTCAATGTTCTGAGAAAATTCATTAATTGAGGTAAGTGTTATCGTACAAAAAGGATATTCCTCTTCTTGCAGTTTATATTCTTCTTTTTTAAAATCATTATTGCCTGTTTTATCAATTAAACCTTTTATTTTTTCTCCAAAATCATTTAACTCATCATTAATTGTTTCTAAAAGCTTTGAATATTCTTTGATTTTATCAAGGTATTTGTCATTATTTCCTCCACTTATCTCTGCACCATTCCTGTCAACTTTCTTTAAAGGTGTATTTATCAGAAAGTACTCACCTCGATCACTTCTTATGTCTTGCATTTGTAATTCTTTAATTGTCTTCTCTGTTTTTTGGTAAATGTCAGCATATAAGTTTTTAAGGTCTGCAGTTTCTATTGAAATCTGGTCCAACTTTTTCTTAGTTTGCTGTTTATTCTCCGGTGCATATTCCTTAAGGAGCTTTAACAGTGCATCTTTTTTCTTTTCTAAATCAGCATTTTTTAACTGTTCAGTCACATTCAGCAAATCAACGTGTAGCGGATGAATACGATCTATCGTCATACCTTTTGAAACTTCCTGTGTTGCTGAGTTGGAGTATACACTTGTGTAACCGGAATTTGTGAAAAGAAATGCAAGGACAAGAAAAACTGCAAAACAAGACCGATAGCTTTTTCTAAAGCAGTTCATAAAATTCCCCCCTAGAAGCAGATTTTATTTATTATAATTATTACCATACTAATATATAAATGTAATTGGTAAAACGGCTAAAAAAAATAGCCCCCTAGAAGAAAGACCCGTGGAATTATATTCAGGTATTATTTCAAAAAAGCGGATTTACATTTTTTCCGTTGCAAAATAATGTTTATATGTTTGAAGCTTTTAGCTTCATTATTGGGTTGGAACTATATCTTTTGACTAATGATTTTTTAAAACACCTTAGGTAATTCATATCGATATTATTAGTATTTTAAAATCTAACACTTGAGTTTGGAAAAATAAGGTATACAGTAGCTCCGGAATTTTTCCTGCCAATAATTTTTATATCTCCGTCATGCTTAAGCATAACATTATAGCAGTACGTAAGCCCGAGACCGAAATTGTTGTTTAACTTCTTAGTTGTAAAAAAGGGTTCGAAAATAAAGTTTAAGTTTTCCGAGGATATCCCTTTTCCATTATCCTTTATTACTAATGCATGCTGGTTTGAGTATTTTGTATAGGAAAATTCCAGCAATCCGTTGTCATGCAACGCTTCAAACGAATTTTTTATAATATTGTTCAACACCTCTTTAAAATGAGAAATATCAAAATACAATTCAATATTTTGTGGAATATTTATTTTATATTGAATTTTCTTGGTTGAAAGTAAAATTGAATTATGTTCAATAGCCTTATTCACAATTTCATAAACATTGAACCTGGTTTTATTAATTTCAAATTCTCCGGTTTGTGACCTTATCCGAAAAATCAACTGCTGGATATGTTCGGTACATGAATCTACTATTTTGATTTCATCATTTATCAGCGTTGTATCAAAGCCATTTAATGAAAGCACTCTTTTTATATTTTGCATACTTAATTTAACTTTTGCAATTTCGTTTTTTATACCATGATTTATAAGCTGTGTTCCTTGTAAAGATGCTCTTGTAGAGCTTTCGATTCTATGTTTTTCAATTTTTAGTCGTACTCCAAGCGAGCCAATCTTAAAAAAAGAAACGAAAACCGGCAGGAATAAACACAATATAGCAATATGTAATTTTCTATAAGATGTGTTATCACCAAAAGCACGAAGAATATACCAGAACACAAGGCACACTGCTGAAATAACTATAGTCGGTATAAACAATGCTATTTTCTGAATTTTTGTGGAATTGTCCGATGGACTTTGCAATGCTTTATACATTAGGAAATATGTAATAAGGAAGTATACTGTTGCCCAAGTTGAAAGAATGGCAAAATGTAATTTGGTCACCGGGTGCAGGGGAGTTATAATATACATAATCACTGTCGGAATAGCTGCAAGCAGGATAACTTGTTTAAAATATTTAAAATAATTGCAGCTGTAATACTCCCAAAATGCAATACCAAAAATTAGAATTGCATAGGGTGTAAAATAATACGTTATTCCTGCAACTACATCAGAGATAAAAAAGATTCTGCTGTAAATATTGTCCTGCCCGTTCATAAAAGGCTTTGAAAAATATTCAAGCACAAAACTGAATGTTCCAATCCCATATAGAAATGTAAATATGAAGGCCCATTGATTAACCCTATTTTTGCGGTTCAGCATTAAAAAGACCCATGAAACACCCCATATGGCAATTGTTGAAAGAGACCACAATATTATAAGTCTCTTTGTCTCATAGTCCATTTCAAAAACCATTTTTCCTCACCTTAGCGATCGCCTCCTTGATACTTTTAACATTCATTTTTTTGTTAATACTTTTTATCTGATTTCTAAGAGTATTCCTTGTTTTGAATAAACTATTCTCCACTTCTTTGCTGGAACACCCTCCTTCAAAGAGCTCAAAAACTTTTCTTTCCTCCAATGACAGATGACTTAGGTGTTCTTCTCTTTTTAACCTTCGCAATTCATTAATCAAAGCTTGCATTGGTCCTTCCGATCTCATACAGGTTCTTATGGTATTAGCCAGTCCGGCAGCATCATTTTTCTCCACATACTGCAAAGCACCTATAAGAAAAGAGTTCTTATAGATTTCCTGATGGGATATAGAAGATAACATAATAGTTCTTATATTCAGTTCATTAATGATAGCCGCAGCTGCAAATAAACCACCCTGGTTTTCTCCTGCCCCACCGGACAAATTTATATCCATTAAAACAATATCAGGAACAAGCGATCTTGATAGTACTAGCGCATCATGTTCATTTGCTGCAGTTCCCACTACTTCCAAATCGTCCTCAAAGGACAGCCTCCTGGCTATAAGACTAATCCATTCCCGATCATCATCAACAATAAGAACCCGTATTTTTTCCATTTAGTGCCTCAAATTTTTTAATTATAATTAGCAATTTACATCATAGCAAATTATAGTAATAATTTATCATTATCATCAGTTTAAGTCAATATTTTCGAGGCATTCAGGCATTCAGGGAATATTCATGGTTGGAACATTATTTTTTTGTTAAGTAACAAACACCTAGAAATCACGCATTTTTTACCACCAATATACCCTTCTTAAATTACTTCAACTTTTCAAAATACAACTCGGGTAAAATAACCCTAATCTCGTACTCTGAATCTTCCTTCTGCCAATAAACGATAAACCTGATTTTAGCCTTTTTAGGAGCATAGTTTTTTTGCTTAATAGCCTCGATTTTACTCATAAAGCTTTTTGAAAATTTTAAAACTATCTGTCCTTTTGAATTAAAGCAGCAGTCCTCATGTGCTGTAAGCTCATCACCACTGTTAAGTTGTGCAATCAAAGGCTGTGTAGATAGAAAAAAGTCCAGCCACACATCCTTGAAACCAAGCTGCATTGCCAATTGTTTCGGAGGTAAATAAATATTATCGTCTTTTATCATCTCGACATTCTCTACCTTTAACGAATTTAAATAATTTCCATTGTAATGAAGGGTCAGGTTTTGTTTAGCCCTTGTCATTGCGACATAGAAAAGCCTTTTAGCTTGATCGGACTCTAAATCAAATTGGTTTAAAACCAGATAAACATTGTCAAACTCTCTGCCCTTAGCTTTGTGAATGGTTGAAACAAATATCGTATCCACCTTTTCCCCATAAAAGTCTTCAAGTTTTGATTCCCGTATAAAAATCTCAATATCTGACTTGTATTTACTCTTAGTATTTGTTGCCTCAAAATCCCTTATGATATTTAGGCATATATCATAATTTAAGCTATTTTGAAATTTGTCTTTTAATTTCCGTTTTGCGTTTTCCCAAACTTCTTTGTCTATAATGTACGTAGCTTCACCAAAATTAAGCTGGCTTAAGAAAAAACGCACCTCTAAAAGGTCAAGAAGGTTAAAGCCTTCATTGGACTGAATAAGTCTTGCCTTAAGTCCTTTTTTAATAAGCAATCCGGCAATCTGCAACGCCTCGTCATTAGTTCTTGTCAAAACACAGGTTGTTCCACAAAGATCTTCACTCAAAATATCTTTGACCACCGGTGTTATAAGATTACAGCTTTTATGGGAAACTAGTTTGATTTTCCCTGTATCTCCCTGTACAGCAAAAATTGGTGTAATTTTTAAGCGGCGAGAAATTTTCTTAACAAATATGTTTGTAAAATCAACCAAATTTCTATGACTCCTGTAATTTTCTACAAGCTCGTACATAACTGCATTTTGATCTTTAATCATACTCTCTAAGTACTTTGAACTGGCACCTCTGAATTCATAAATATTCTGGTCATCATCTCCAACTGCAATAACTCGCATATCCTCGTTTTTTTCCATCAAAGCAGAGATCAATTCAAACTCATCAGCGTCCATATCCTGAGCTTCATCTATAACCAAAACAGTCTTTGTAATCCTACCGGTTTCAACTTCACCGTTTCGAATTTTCCTGACGGTCTCTTTTATTATCTCATCGGACTTTTCAATTGTTCCCACTCTTCCTAGCAAGTCGAAACAATAGGAATGAAAAGTTTTTATTTCTATAAAATTAGCGGCATTTCCCACAAGCTTTAGCAGGCGTTTTTTAAACTCCGTTGCAGCAGCTCTAGAGAAAGTTACCATAAGCAGTTGATCATGTTTGACATCTTCCATCAGCAGCAAGGATGCAAGTTTATGAACTAAAACACGAGTCTTTCCGCTTCCTGGTCCTGCTGCCACAACAATATTCTTTGTTTTGTTATCTGTAATGATATTTAATTGAGCTGGCGATAACTCCCCAAAAAGCTGCTTGAATTTGGCGGGAGTGATATTTCTTTTAATTTCATTCTGGCGACTCCCTCCAAAGTACTTATTTAGGAAGGAGGAGTAATTCAATTGAAAGTAATCATCTACAAACTTGAGAGCAGCTTGATAATCACTCGCCATTTTCCTGGCATATTCGCCCACAATATGAATTTGCTGCACTTTGTTTTCATAATACTCCTTAAGCTTTTGATAATCCTCAACCTTATAACGTTTTTTATTGTCGAGCTCTATGCGCCGTATCTCCATAGGATTATACAGCACCATAAAACCACCCTCTATCTTCAATGCTCCTATTTTAGATAAGTAGAATAGCGCATCCTCTATGTCTTGAATACTGCTTTCAAAATTAAACATTGTAAGTCTTAAGTTAAATTCATCTTTCACTTCAAAAACCGAAAACTCAACCATCACTTCGTCTTTCGCAGCTTCATCCTGTTTTATACTTTCCTCGCTCTTATCATAAAGATACTCTAAGACAAACTGTGACAGCTCATGTCTTTTTAAGAGCTTATCTTCAAGCATTTCCCTTTCTAGAAGAGAAACTACAGCAATATGGTTTGTAGAAAATCCTGTACCTTGGCGTTTTATCCAACTTTTTATAACCCACAGGTTTAAGATGGTTTTAATATCACGAGGGGTTACGCCTTTGCAGCCAAAACTATCAGCCTGCTCATTAAGTTCTTTTATGTGATAAGTATTTTCCTCGGTTGAAAATATCTTTACAAGAAAATTTTCTATTTTAATATAGGTTTTTAATATGCTAAGAGAACGGTTCTTACTGTCCTTTTTGTTTATAAATGCACCCAAATCCTTTGTAAAGGCTAAAATTTTTTCTTCACGAAGTAGATTTACAATATGGATTATTTCCTCCTTTTCAATACCTAAACGCTCTGAAATATAATCCACTCTTGCTTCTGCTTCTTCTCGTAAAGCATTTTTTCTACTCTTGCTGGAAATAAGACTCTTTATTATACGAATTGCCTTTTCTTTCTCCCTATCATCAAACTTATCTGAAGAATTAATCTTTTCTATTGCCTCTATTGCATTTTTAGCTAGAATACTATCAGCAAAAATTCTTGGCATATTTTGTCCCCGTTTTATATATCCTGCCTCTTCTAATGCAGCAATAGCTGTTCTTATCCTAGTTTCTATATCACCCATGTTTTCATCCCATCCAGCTTTTTTTGCAACTTCCAATGCCGACTGGGACACACGTGCTCTATGCCTTGTAATATCTTTAATGGCTTTCCATACTTGCTGGATTTCCTCGATATTTATCTTGGTTTGGTTTAACAATATAAAATGCTTGTTCAAATCTTCATCATTAAACAACACATAGCAGTCGGCAGATATGTTTTCATCCCTTCCTGCCCTCCCGGCTTCCTGAACATAGTTTTCAAGGGAGTCGGAAATTTCATAGTGAATAACCATGCCCACATCCTTTTTGTCTACTCCCATCCCAAAAGCAGATGTCGCAACCATTATATCAACTTCACCGCTAATAAATTCATCCTGATTTTTACTTTTTTCCTGCTTATCCATTTTACCATGGTACGGCTTTGAAGGATAACCGTCCCTGGTCAAGCGTTCTGCTAGATCGTATGCTTTCTTTGTACGTGAGACATAAATTATGGTAGGGCATTTCTTTTCCTCAAGTAAATTCCTTAAGGTATTATATTTTTCTTCGCCATTATTTTTTTCAAACACTTTGTAATGAAGGTTGCTTCTAGATGCCTTAGAAGTAAAAAGCTCCATATCAATAGAAAGCTTTTCTCTAAAGTATTGACGGATATCCTCAATTACTTTTTGCTTTGCTGTCGCTGTAAAGCAGGATACCGGTATGCCATCCTCAAGATTCTTTTTCTCCTGTAAGGATTTTATAAAGTCTCCTATATACAAATAATCAACCCTAAAATCCTGCCCCCACGCCGAAAAACAATGTGCCTCATCAATTACAAACCTCACTACGTTTCTTCCTAACAACAAACGTTCAATAGTCCTTGAACGTAATAATTCCGGTGAAATGTACAGAATAGATGCAGAGCCGTTTTCAACTCTTTCAAGAGACTTAGCCCTTTCAATGGGATCTAGCAAACCGTTTATAGTAACAGCATCTGTGATCCCTGATTTTTCCAAATTGTCAACCTGATCCTTCATTAGTGATTGCAAGGGAGAAATTACAACTGTCAAACCCTTTGAACTCACTCCACACATTAATGCAGGTACTTGAAAGGTAATGGACTTTCCACCGCCGGTTGGAAATACAGCAAGAAGAGATTTTCCGTCAACAGCAGCTTTCACAGCCTTCTCCTGCAATGCTTCCCCTGCATATTTCCTATAGGAATCAAAGCCAAAAAAACGTTTCAATCCTTTATAAATATCAAGTGCCTCGCTACAGTATGCGCACCCCTCTAAACATGGCTTTCCTCTAAGTAAAAACATCACCTTGTCAACTGCTGGGTAATTTTTTAGTACCCAGGGCGGAGTAATGGAATAACGGTTTCGTGCATTTATCAAAGCTAAAGAATAAGCTAATTCAATGGGATAATCTGTTACCAAATTCTTAAGATCTGCCTTCTCACAAATGTGAGTACTAAACTTATCATAGATAGTTTTATATAGGTCTATAACATTTTCATTGAAGCCTACAAATTTAAAGAAGGAGCTAAACTCCTTTTTATCTTTTAGTAACGCATAAAAAATTCGTTTTAAAGCATTATCTAAGTTATTAAATGCTGAAACTTCATCGAAAAAAAGATCTCTTGCTTTCATAGAATCATTCAAGGGATTATTGAGCTCTTCCGTTTGAAGTTTATCATCCTTTAGCAGGGCATGATAAGGTCTTGTAGGAAACAGTAATGGCGAAAAATACAAGGTGTCTATATAATTCAGGTCATCAATGGAATCTTTATAAATTGTATTGTGCAAATATTTAAAATCATGATTAAATATGTTATGACCACAAACATATTCCGACCCTCTAATAAATTCCACAAAACCAACTACAGAAGCAGCGTGAAAGGGAGCTCCATTTTCCTTAACAGCTCCGATATCAAGAACTTTTCCCCTATTTGGATCAATCTCGGTATCAAAAAAGACAATAGAGTTCATGCCACTCCCCCTGATAAAGCCTTTGAACTACTAGTAAAATTGCCCTTATATTTAATTATAGTGCCTTTATTCTTTTAGGTCAAATTAATATAGTTTTTTACATGTTCTGGGATCTTTTATAAAATTTTATGCCCATTATGGGTATCAAAGCGTTACTGCAAAAAATCCACAGCTTCTTCTATTATTTCTTCCGGAAATCCTATATAGTCTAAAAGTTTTATTGCATTGCTCGAAGTTGATGCACCATTATAAATCTTATAGTCAAAAGTAATATCCTTATCTTTTATTTGTTCACGAAAGTGATAGTTCTCGTATATTTTATCTAGAATTCTTGTAAGCTCAAGGTCATGTGAGGCAACAAAAGCAATACAATTCTTTTCACTCAGATATCTTAATATCGCTGCTGATGCCGCAATTCTCTCTTTTGTATTTGTTCCTCTTAAGATTTCATCAATTGTACATATTACAAACCTATTTTGAGACAAGCCTTCTATAATTCGCTTCAAATACTTAATTTCTTTAATATAATAGCTTTCTCCCGCCATCAAATCATCCCGTACTGCCATAGAAGTAATAATTTGTGAAAGAGGTAGACTCATTTTTTTAGACATACACGTATGTATGGAATGAGCAAGGATTACATTTACCGCAACCGCTTTTATGAATGTTGATTTGCCCGATGCATTTGATCCTGTAACAATACAATTTCTATCTATAGATATTGTATTGTATACGGGATTATCAATCAGAGGGTGATAAATTTCCTCTGCTTCGATCTTGTGTTCTTCAATAAATTCTGGAATGCAAAATAAGGAAACACTTTTTCTAAATGAGGCTACGGCTATTGCCATATCAATTTCTCCAACCTTTTTATATAACTGCATAAACTCATTTTTTTGCTTCTTTAAAATACGTATAATTTGATCATATTTTATAAAATCCCACAAAGTCACACCAATTAAATAATCATACATAATTGAGACTATTTCTCCTGATAAATATGCATCTTTTCTGCTTTTCATCATGCTTACACTACGTGAAATCCCTTTAAATATATCAACTTCTTTCTTTAAGTCATGAAACGTATTTTCATATGAAAACTTATCAGTATCTGCAATTCGATTTGCCGTTACTATTAATGCTCCAATACTATAAAGAGTATCTAGTTGATTGTCATAGGTATGCTTGCTCTTTAAATAAATAAGCAAATTAATAGTAAATATTATACCAGTAATGTAGAGCAGATTTAAATTCTGCAAAAGAATTGCCGGAAGAACTGAAACAGCCAACAACATCAACATTAATCTATATTTCCACCCTGCTATTTCAAATGCTTCCAAATTCGCCATAAATTTAGGCAAATAATAACTGTGGTCATCTTTTCTGATACTACATAAAAGAAATTGAATTTCTTCTCTTTGCTTATCATCCAATGAAAAAAAACAAATTTTATCTTCCAACACTTTCATATCTAAATTGTTTTTAGGCAGGCAGTGAAGTGAAGAATACAATACCTGTTCTCCTACAAAAGAATTGCAACTGTTAACCCTTGCAAAAACATTATCCATTTCCAAGTCATTCCATGTAACATCGTCTACTTTTTCATCCTTTGAAATTGAGTTTGCATATTCTCTCCAATAATAACCTATTTTTTCAAAGTCAAATTCAGCTTTTTCAGGCTTTTTTCCAAACTGTTCCTTTATACCTCTACGAAGCTTTCTTATTCTTATATTTCGTTCATATGCGCTCGAAAGTGCCATTAGAATCAAAATGCCTGTAACTATTACTATGAAGTGCATATTTTTGTCTCCAATTCATCTACCTTTACACCTGTTTTTTATGTGTCTACTATATGAATTATTAACAACTCAAAGTTTTACAGATATAAGTATAATATAGTTAGTTTACACTATATTACCACTAATAAAGAAGAAAAGAAATGGTAAAACAATTTAAACATGCAACATTATCATAAACAAATGTGTTTGATGGACAACCTTTGAGTTGTCCATCAAACACATTTTAGAGACCATTTATTTAACTTCAAAGTATACTTTATATAGGGTTAAGTTTTAGTTATACAATCAACAATTAGTATTTACCATAGTCACTTTCACTCATGTTTATAGGTAATTTATTGTTATATCTTGATGTCCTTGATTTGCCTTTATTCTTTTTTTTCTTTCCCGTTTCAAATACTTTTTCAACTTGCTTCAAAATTTCCGGTTCAATATTATATGAGTTCCTAGCATATCTCTCATGAGTATTTTTGTTTTTAAGCTTGAATCTACCAACCAAGTCTTTAAGTACTTCTGCCTGCCCTGACATTTCTTCACTCGCAGCAGCACTTTCCTCAGCGGTTGCAGAATTATTCTGAATAGTTTGCGATACTTGATTTACACCTATATTTATCTGTACAATGCCATTAGCCTGCTCACTTGTAGCAGCCGCAATTTTGTTTACAAGATTTGATGCTTCTGCTATTCCCAATACTATATCATTGAGAGCATTCGCAGTATCTTTTGCTATTTTTAAGCCATCCTCTGTTTTCATAATCGAACTTTCAATAAGCGCTGTTGTCTCTTTTGCAGCACCGGCACTTCTAGCTGCAAGATTCCTAACTTCATCAGCTACAACAGCAAAGCCCTTACCGTGTTGTCCTGCTCTAGCTGCTTCTACAGCAGCATTCAAGGCTAATATATTAGTCTGGAATGCAATTTCATCTATGACCTTAATTATCTTTGAAATATTGCCAGAGGCATTACTTATGTCAGTCATAGCCTTAAGCATTTCTCCCATTTGAGTATTACCATCGATAGCACCTTCTTTTACTGTAACTGCTACGGCACTAGCCTGTTCTGCACTTTCAGCATTATTTCTCGTCTGTCCGGCTATTTGCTCCATTGATGCAGTCAATTCTTCAACTGTACTTGCCTGTTCTGTAGATCCCTGTGAAAGTATCTGAGCTGAATTCGAAATCTGCTTTGCACCATTTGCAACCTGCAGTGCAGCATCATTAATCTCACCTAAGACATCATTAAAGGAATTTATTATATTGTCAAGAGATGCCTTTATTTTTACAAACTCACCTTTGTAATTGCTTGTAGTCAAGACGTCAAAATTACCTTCTGACATTTGTGTCAATACTCTTGTTATTTCATCCACGTACCCCGAAAGTGCATCTATTGTAGAGTTAAGAGAATTTTTTATCATCGCATGGTGACCCTTGTACTCGCCCCTCACCTTCACGTTCAAATTCCCCTCTGACACCTCGGATAAAACTTCCGCAGCTTCTTTTACTGGCTGTATTACAACATCAAGAGTTCTATTTATACCATCTATAATTTCTTTATATTCACCCTCGAATTTATCAGAATTGCCTCTTACATCCAAATCACCCTCTATGGAAGCAGCAGTTATCATTTTCACTTCACTTACAAGTCCTTTTATTGAATGTGAAACTGACAGCATACTTTTTGAAAGTGTATCCTTATCAGAATTCAATTTTATATCTATACTCAAGTCACCTTTTGCAATTTCCTCTGCCACATAGGACTTTTCCTGCAAGCTTGAAATGATATTATTCATTGCCACAGACAATTTTCCTATCTCATCCTTAAAATTTAAATACTCCTTTGGAATCTTTACATCCAAATCACCAGTTGCCAATTGATCGAGGTTTTCTGTTATGCAAACTATAGGCTTTGATATTCTCCTTGAAAAGATAAAGCCGATTAGTGACGCAAGTATTACTATTAAGAGTTCAGTTATTCCTACCAGAGTCCACATCTGCGTCAATGGAGCCATAATCTCACTTTCCTCAGCAGCACCCACCAATACCCAGTTTGTTTCATTTATAACAGAATAAGCGCCTATCATCTTTTTACCTTCAAAACTATATTTAACTACAGAAGACCCTATAGTTTCACCTTTCTTAAGAGTTGAAAGCACATCAGAAATCTCCTGTATTTCATTGGGTTTCCCTATTTTCCCATTATCCGCTATCCAAACATAGTTGCCCTGTTTATCAACAACGAATCCTATACTTGTTTTTGCATTATTTACTCTTAAATTAATCATATGATTTGCTAAATGCTCCGCTTTTATAGGAGTTGCAACAAAACCGATAAATTTATTATTATCTGGATTGATAATAGGCTCGGTGAATACAACAATAGGTCTTCCTGTCTTTTTTGAAATTAGTGTCTCACTTATCTGCGTCTTTCCTGTTGATATTGTTTCTTTTGCATAGTCTCTGTCACTTAGGTCTGCACCTAGCATGTCGGGGTCAGAATTAGCAATTATAACAGCATTTACATCCGCAATAAATGAACCTTCCAGCACAGGATTTTCCTTTGCGTATTCCGACAATAATTCATTTATGTTTTTTACATTATTAGGTGTATTATCTCCTGATAACATTTTTAATACAGTTTCGTTTTTAGTAAAAATATTAGGACGAATCCGTTCCTTAGCTATAACTTCTGATATAATATCTCTCTCCTGGTTAACTATAGAAAGTGCCGCTGTTTCTGTCTGCATAATCTGAATGCTGTTTGATTTAAAGTAAATAAATATACCTGCTGTTAGTACTGCTAAAAAAAGTAACGCGGTAATGGTCAGTGTCAATTTAATTTGAATTTTCATAGGAACTCAATCCTTTCAATTGGATAAAATTATACAATCTACTACACTTTATTTACTGGATTATTTTAAAGAAATCAACATATCCAAATTAAAGGTCAATTTTTATTTAAGTACAGAAGGAATTATTTAGTTTCCTTCATTAATGCTAGGATTGTTGATTTGTTGTGAATTACAATTTTGCCATTTTGTAGGGTTGTAATTTCTCCAATGGAAAGAGTGCCCTCAACCCGAAATTTTAATTTATTTTGTATATTTGAAAGTTCGTTCTCAAAACGGTCTTCTAAAAACATAGCTCTTGATATGCAATCAAAAAGCATTGGGGTATATTTATCAGGGGCATTTTCCGAACATTGCTCGGCAATTCGCATGGAGGAAGCAAGAAGTGTGTCAACATCTCCTTTAAGTATATAGAGTTCACTTCCTTCGGGGATATGTGCAACACATGTAATTTCACCATCTTCATTTACATTTATGGGATCTCTCACAATAATACTTCCATTATCCTCTCGAATCCCGAAGGGATGGTCTTTCGCAAACATAAAAAAATCCGACTTGTACAATGTAATTCTTTCTATATCTTCGATAGCAGATTTATACACATCAAATGCGTTATAATTATCTAATTGACCTAGTGTGTTATTTACTGTTTTTGTAGCAATAAAAGGGCCTTCTAGCCTTTTCCATCCATGTTCTACTGCAAAGCAAGAACGGGTTTTTACAATGCAAACATAAAGAGCATTTTCATACATTCCTTTGTTGTCAAATATGCACTTTCTATGGGTTAAATCATAGAAGCCTGCTCCGCCTCCTATGTATGTTACATTATTCCCTACTTTTTGAGTAAGAGTATCTGTCAACTCTTTCATTTGATTTGAAAGCCCGTCAACTAGTACGAAAGCTGTACAATCCTTAAATTTTTCGGGTTCTGCATCTATACGCATCAAAAACGGAAAAACTAATGAACAATAAACGGGCTGATGTTTTTGAAGAATAAATCCGGAGCGTTTACTCTTATTTCCAACGAGAAGACTTGGATAAATTCCACCAAAGAATGTTATATTTTTGCTATTCAAATAATTGGACACTTCAGGAACGCTTTCCGAAGAGTTATCACCTACTAGAATCATCAATTGTTCCAAAGGATTAATATCAATACTTTCAACATAAGATTTAAGTTGTGGTAAGGTTTCAAAATACATTATCAAGCCTCCTATCATTCCTAGTTAATGAAAAGCGTGATTTATCAAAGCAATCTTCTGTACAAAATAATTCCTTATTTATTTTACTATTTATGTTAATTTCCAATCCTCTTGAATTCTATATCGTACAAGTTATATAGGAACTTAATAGTAAATTGAGCTTTATACTATCTTAATATCCCTGCTGATGCCGCAATTCTCTCTTTTATATTTGTTCCTCTTAAGATTTCATCAATTGTACATATAATAAATCTATTTTGGGGCAAACCCTTTATAATCCGCTTCAAATATTAATTTGATCATGTTATAACTAGTGCTGTAGTACCAACCTATAATACGTATGTACCATTTACAGAAATATACAACATCCTTATAATATAAATGTAAAGAATTTTTTGTTATGAAATAAAAGTCCCTAAAAATAGTGCTATTTTTTGTCTCTTTCATTATGTAATCAAGCATATTTCACTCTTTTCATGAATTGAAGTCAACTTCAACATCCTAGCTATAGAAAATCTTATTAAAAATTACTTTTAAGCGGTTAAGGGAGAAAACAAGGAGGCAAAGCTTATATGAATGATTTCTCACAACAATTGGAAAAAGAAATTGTAAAAAAGAACACAATTTTGAATTCCTATATTGAAAACCACTACTCTAATAAGGAACAAGTACATGACCTTGAATTAGAGCTCGACGAATTGCTTTATCAATACTACAAGCTGCTTAGGTACAAAGCTGATTAAAAGCTCTTAAGGCATATCATTTTATCTAATACATTCAAAAGACAAATAACGTATCGCAGCGGAAATCGAAATCAAAAGTAATAATTTCCGCTGCGATAGCCCTATAAGGTGTTTCAAAAAAATTCATTAGTCAATATATATAGTTCCAATCCACTAAAATCAGCTTTTTTGAAACACCCATTGACCAGTTATTTTTTGGAATCACCTAAACTATAATTGATAATAAACATAATATTTCAAACTCGATAGTTTCAATAAATAATTCTCTTTAAATTTTTTGTATTAAAATATTCCCCTATCAGCATAAGATAGTATATAAGTTTAAGATGGGGGTATATTTATGAAGGTACTTAATCCTGATAAGTTGAGTGTAGAATACAGGCAAGGCGTTTCTCCTACAGAACCAATTATTGGCCGCAAGTATACTTTAACACACTCAGATGTAACAGCACAGTTATTCCTTACAATAAGTGTATATTTTGCTTATGACAAAATCAATGCTACAAGAGATGAAGTGTTTGCAGAATGGGGAATAATTAACGGTAATACTTTGCTTTATGTATATGTTTCCATAGATGGACCATCCGGCCCTTCAGCAGCTCCTATACGTAATACCATTTTCAGAAGAGAATTACCCTTAGCTTTAGAGGCTATAAGATATGGTGATAACAAGCTTTTTATTACTCATCCAGAGTTAGACAATGCACAAATTTGGGTGCATTTCAATTCAGCCAATCCAGACTATAACAAGTTTGAAAAATGGGGTGTTCTTTCAGATTATAAATAATTATATATACCTTTTCTATTCCACACTTATATACCCCAACTCAAAAAAATGCAAACATTTCTTAATTTATCTAATTTTTTACTCAAGCTCTTTGTTTATTTTTCCGATAAACAAGTCGACTATATTATTTCTTAGGGAGGAATTCTCTTGAATGGTACTAATTCTTCTAGAAGTTTTTTCACATCTGCCTTATCCCCATTTAGTAAAGTTTACGGAAAAGTTATAATAACGGCAACCAAGATTACCTCTCATATAGCATCAATATTTAGACTTATTAATATAAAAACGAGGCTTATAGTATTCTTTATATTATTATCAAGCTTACCTTTGGTTATATTGGGGTATTTCAGCTATATCAAATCTAGCACTGCAGTCGAAAATAAGATACAGTATTTTTCTAGTGAGCTATTTGCACAATCATCTCGAAATATACGACTTACAATGGATATTATAGAAGCAGGCTTTACTGAGTTAAAAAGCAATAGAGACGCATTAGGTTACTTAAAACAATATAAGTTGGATAAAAACTCTTTACCGGATGTAAAGGTTGGGTTTAGAAAAATACTATCTGCCAAATTTACAGATGTGACTATAAATAACTGCAAAGGTTCCATTATTTACTCTGATGGAGAAGTTGTAGGAAGCAGCGTTACTTATCAAGTACTGAGAGATTTTAACATACCGATAGAGAAATACATCGGCAAAGCCGAAGAAGCTAATGGCAAAAGTATATGGATAACAGAACAGTTGGGAAACAATCACGAAAGCTACATTTTAGTTCTCAGTCAAATTTATGACAATCTATCTTCAAATTCTTTAGGTACAATTATCGTAATCCTCGATAAAAATTTCTTTGCTGATGCATACAAAGCAGTTAGTATTACAGAATCATCCGATTTGTTTATTGCAAACGCCGATGGCACAGTACTATCAAGTAATAATATAGACAAAATACCTTTATCTACTAAATACTCTAATTCGGATGTTATTGAAAAAATCAATACTCAGGTAAACAAAAGCAAAACTCCAGACAAAAATCTCTGTCTTTCCAAAGGTAGTGTATATTCTATGTTAGGCGGCGCTAAATATATGTACTGCTATTCCTTGATTGAAAACACCGATTGGTACATTATAGGCACAATTCCCTACGAATATATCACTAAGGAATCTATAAATATCCGTACAACGATAGTAAAAGTAGGAACTTTAATATTTATTCTTGCAATTTTACTATCTCTTGTCATATCTATGAGCATTCTTTCACCTCTCAACAATCTTCAACAAATAATGAAGAATGCAAAAAACGGCGATTTAAATATGTGTATAAACGACAAATATACTGATGAAATATCCGGTTTAAGCAAAGACTTTGATGAAATGCTTAAACATATAAAAAGCCTTGTAACTAAAGTTAAGGAAGCATCGTGTCAGGTTTTAAATAGTGCAAAAGATGTTACAAAACTTTCAGTTTCATATTTAAATTCATCAGAGCAAGTTGCGCAAAGTATGTCTCAAATTGCATTAGGAACTTCTGAGCAAGCAGCTAACAGCACAAATGCAGTTGACTTTGTAAACAAATTATCTGATGATATTAGTAAAGTCGAACAAAACGTAGATTTATCTATTAAAATTATAGATAGCACAAAGCTACTTGGCGAACATGCCATGATTGCTGTTGAATCTCTAAATCAAAAATCTGTACAAACGGGATTGGTATCCGAAGAAATTGTAACTAATATAAATACATTGAATAACGATATGCAACAAATTGAAGAAATCATAAACTTTATAGGAAACATATCTAGCCAAACCAATCTACTTGCGCTAAATGCTGCAATTGAAGCTGCAAGAGCCGGAGAAGCCGGAAAAGGTTTTTCAGTAGTTGCTGAGCACATCAGAAAACTTGCGGAACAAACACAAGAAGCTTTAAAAACCATTAGTAAAGTAATTGACAATATACAGAAAAAAGCTGAATTCACTGCAAATTCTGCAAATAATACACAGTCAATTATTAAACAACAGCTAGAAGCGGTTGATCAAGCGAATACCTCTTTTAGGGCTATCCTTAAATCCATTGATGAAATAAATAATTACATGGACAAATTTGGGGAATCGGTAAATGTAATTCTAACATCAAGGCAAAAAACCCTTAGTTCAATAAATGATATTTCTTCAGTTTCCCAACAAACTGCAGCAACAGTAGATCAAGTAACCGCAACTGCTCAGGATCAAATTTCAGGAATTGAAGAACTTTCAAAACAAGCTACTCTCCTTAATAAAATGGCTCAGGCTCTTGACGAATCAATATCAATTTTTAGAATTTAAATGCAATAATTTCTCTGATATTAACAAAAGCCGTATAAACTGCGGCTTTTGCTCGATCTATACCATCATTTTTTCCACTCGCCGAGTAGCAATAATATCTACACCTGTATTGAATATATCCTTATATATTATTTGCTGAAATTCAACTGGTGCTTTTATCTCTATTGTTTTAAGAAATCGAACAATCTCCACCAATTTGTCTTTTGGGACAAGCTTGTTGCTTCGTACACTTACAAGAGGCAATACACCCTCTAGAACTTTTACTGTAGAAGTCAGATTTCTAACAGGACTCAGCAACTCGTCACGTGCATATTGCACTCCTTTTGGGCATAGAGCATTTTTTACTGTTATTGTATCTTCATAGGTTACATCTAGTTTACACCCATTAGGACATACAATGCATATCATTTCTTTCTCAAGCTTCATTTATCTCCACCTCCACGCTCCCAACGCCATTGAGTTCTGATGCCTTAATGTTTATAACCACCATTTCGGAAGGATTCAGCTTTTTATATTTTAAAGACTTGATTAACCTTTCACCACTAGAAAAAGTCAATTTTACATCTGCCCACTGCCTATCCACTCTCATTGAGAAAGCAACATCTTTCTTACCCGAAATAGTGTGCGGAACTACATAAAGGATACCCTTTCCAGCCT
>JAEZUI010000119.1 GCA_023421115.1 Bacillota bacterium
GTGTAGCAAAAGAGCTTGGAATTGTAAAGGGAATGGGAGAACTATTTGTCCCAGAAGGTAATATAACCAGGCAGGATATGATGGTTATTATGCTCAAAGCATTAGAAGTCAAGGGTATAACCTATGAAAAAGACGGCAACGATTATCTGGCAAGGTATAGTGACAAAAATCAAATCAGTGATTATGCCAAAGATGCAGTGGCATTTCTGACAAAATTAGGAGTTGTTCAGGGTTCGGATGGAAAATTGAATCCTAAACAGTTGGCCACAAGAGCGGAAATTGCAGTGATACTTCAAAATGTTTTGGATAAGGTCGTAAAGTAGTAATATTGTAAATAAATTAAGCACAAGTCAAAAAGAGTGGTTTAGGAAGTTAGCAGATCATGAGCTTGCAGAAAGACAAATAATGCTTGACCCTAATAATCCTAAAACCTATAGAAATATTGAATCGTGGGATGGTCTAAAGTATACAAATAATCCGCCAGGAGCACGCGATTTAGTACCAGCTCAGACAATATAACTATTATTTCCTCGGAAAAGACTACTGGGCACTCAGGAAACTTGATCTTTGCATAAATGAAAGTGCGCACAGGTGCAAACAATGCACAGATATGTCATGTATGAAAGAATGTCCGCATGAAATTAACATTCCTGAAACAGTGCAGATGATAAAAAGATTGGTAGAGATCCATATCAGAAACTCAATTATATAATTGCGCAAACATGCTAAAAACATCAGTACAAATATATATATAAAATACAAAAAAGAACAGTAGTAAAATCAGATAACATTTGCTATAATTAACGAAGATTGAATGAAGGAGGAGAATTAAAATGGAAAATATGCCAAAAGTAAAAATAGGGATTGTTGCAGTCAGTCGTGATTGTTTTCCTCAGGAATTGTCGGTAAACAGAAGAAAGGCAGTTGTTGAGGCTTATAAAAAGAAATATGATATAGAGGATATATATGAATGTCCTGTATGTATCGTAGAAAGTGAAATACATATGGTTCAAGCACTCGAGGATATCAAGAAAGCGGGATGTAACGCATTGTGCGTATATCTTGGTAACTTTGGTCCCGAGATTTCCGAAACACTACTTGCAAAGCATTTTGAAGGTCCTAAAATGTTTGTTGCAGCTGCTGAGGAGAGCCAGAACGATTTATCCGACGGGCGTGGTGATGCTTATTGTGGTATGCTTAATGCAAGTTACAACTTAAAACTTCGTAATGTGAAGGCATATATCCCTGAGTATCCTGTAGGTACTGCCGAGGAATGTGCGAGTATGATAAATGAGTTTGTACCTATTGCGAGAGCATTAATTGGTATAGCGGATCTAAAAATTATCAGCTTTGGTCCTAGACCGCTAAACTTCTTAGCTTGTAATGCACCTATCAAGTGTTTGTATGATTTAGGTATTGAGATTGAAGAGAACTCCGAGCTGGATCTTTTTGAAGCCTTCAACAAGCATGCAAATGACCCAAGAATTGCTGATGTTGTAAAGGATATGGTTGCTGAGCTAGGTGCCGGCAATAAGAAGCCTGAAGTACTTGAAAAGTTGGCACAGTATGAATTAACCCTTCTTGACTGGGTAGAGGCTCACAAGGGCTATAGAAAATATGTAGCTATTGCCGGTAAATGTTGGCCTGCATTCCAAACACAGTTTGGTTTTGTTCCCTGCTATGTAAACAGCCGTCTGACAGGTCGTGGTATTCCTGTATCCTGTGAGGTTGACATTTATGGTGCATTAAGTGAGTTTATAGGAACTGCAGTATCTAATGATGTTGTTACATTACTTGATATAAACAACTCTGTACCTGAAGATATGTACAAGGAAGCTATAGAAGGCAAATTTAATTACACGCATAAAGATACCTTTATGGGTTTCCATTGCGGAAATACATGCTCTAAGAAAATGTCGTCATGCACTATGAAGAATCAGAAGATAATGGCAAGAAATCTTCCTGAAGAAGTTACCAACGGTACCCTTGAGGGAGATATAATTCCGGGTAATATCACCTTCTTCAGATTACAGTCTACAGCTGATTCAGAGCTTAGAGCATACATTGCAAATGGTGAAGTACTTCCTGTAGCGACAAAATCCTTTGGTGGTATCGGTGTATTTGCTATACCCGAAATGGGTAGATTCTACCGCCACATATTGATTGAAGGTAACTTCCCGCACCATGGTGCAGTTGCATTTGGACATTACGGAAAGAGTCTGTTTGAAGTATTCAAATATTTAGGAGTTGAATATATAGGCTTTAACCAGCCGAAAGGAATGCTATACAAGAAGGAAAATCCCTTCTCATAACCTGAAAATATAATAAATCCACTAAGAAAATGAATTAAAACGAAACCTTCAATAAACAGATAAAGGGACTTACAAAAATCCAAATTTTTTGCAAGTCCCTTTTGTTGATATATTGATAACACCCTACACAACTTTCCTATATTCTTCACTTTCTTTCATAACACAAATAAAAGTCTTTACAATCTCTGAGTCAAATTGAGAACCGGAATGCCTTTCAAGTTCCAAAAAAGCTTCATCAATCCCCATGCTTGAGCTATAAGGACGTTCAGATAACATTGCATCAAAGGAGTCAGCTACACACAATATCCTTGCCCCCAAACTGATGGATTTTCCTGCAAGACCATGTGGATACCCATGCCCATCATATCTTTCGTGATGGTGCATAACATAATCAATAAGCTGGTTCATGCTAAGGGGTTCAAGGATATTTGCACTATACACCGGATGTTGTTTGATTATATCAAGTTCCGTATCGGTTAAATTGCCGGTTTTGCTCAAAATAAGTTTCGGAACCTCAACTTTTCCTATATCATGAAGCAAGCCCGCATATTGCAACATACTAATATCCTTTAAGCCTAAATTAAGAGCCTCGCCGATCATAACAGCGTAATGAGCTACGCGTTCACAGTGCCCTCGGGTATATTTGTCCTTAGCCGATATGGTACTTAGCAAAGCTTTGAAAACACCTATCATATGCTGATGGTCCGAGCTTATATTTTTTTTAAGTTTTTCCAAAACATCCTGATAAAAATGAATATTATCTTTACCAAGGTTTTTAGAGTGATAAAGGGCCATGTCTGCCTGATTGATAAGATCATCTTTAGTAGCTGCCAAATCCGGATACACCGATAATCCCATTGATAGAGTTATATTGCTGAAAGAATGGTCTTCAAAATAATTGGATTTCTTCTTTTCATATAGATTACGTATTGAGTGAGCCATTTGACTTGCAGATTGCAAATCAAAACAGGGCAGAATTACTGCAAACTCATCTCCCCCATACCTGCAAACAGTATTTTCGTACCCGGCAGCCTCTCTTAATATTGAAGCGGTTCCTTTTAATATATCATCCCCATAGTCGTGACCGCTTATGTCATTACACATCTTAAAATTGTCTATATCGATCATAATCAAAGCAACAGGTCGTTTGTCTGTATTCGATTTTTCGATCTCATTGTCTAAAGTTGTATTAAAGAATCTGTGATTGTAAGTTCCTGTGAGATCGTCGGTTACAGAAAGCAGCTCAAGTTTATATTTTTGATCCTGCAACTTTCTTTTTTGATTTTCCTGAAAGTTTGCAAACATTGCTACTATAATTGAACATACAATAGTGATCAATTTTGAGGTCAATCCTGCCAATATACTTATTATAGGATTTTTGGTATAGGCATATATAAGGAAGGGCACTTCGATAGAGATTAGAAATAATACAATTGCCATACCGAAATAGCGAAAACGAAAAGCAAGGTATATGGCAGCAAATATTTGAAACTGCCCTACTATCTGTTTAAAGCTTTCGTATTCACTCGGGCGCATAAGCTGTACGGTCATTGATATATATATAGTTCCAACAAGTATAAATTCAAAAAGGCTAAATAGACTATTAAAATGTGTTTCTCTCATGTAACTAAATTTTATTCTTAGTGATGTAAGAAGCTTGTTTATTATAGTCATTAACTTTGTCCCCTAATTATTTTGTATTATCTGCATTTACTTCTTAACTAACAAAATATAACAGCTTAATCCATAATTATAACTGTTGTTATTATATTTATGAAAGCAAAACACTTTTTTATTATAGCATATTTTTTTTGCATAACCTAATATTTTGTGAAAATTTGTTATATTTGGATTCCTATAGAGTTATCCGGTACATAAAATCCTTGATGCGAATATCTATAAAACAGGTGTTTACTCAAGGAGATGATAATAATGGAGAGCTTTACTCTTCCAGAAGATTTTTTGATGGGGACTGCAACCGCAAGTGTACAGATTGAAGGAGGGGATAGAAATAATACTTGGTTTAAATGGTGTGAAGAGGGGTACATCAAGGATGGTTCACATTGTATTAATGCATGTGATCATTGGAACAGGTTTGAACAGGACACGGAGCTCTTAAAAGAATTAAATGTAAATAGCCACAGAATGAGTCTTGAATGGAGTAGAATTGAGCCAAGATCAGGGATGTTTTCCGATGAGGCAATTGATCATTATAGATATGAGCTAAAACTGCTTGTGAAAAATGGAATAAGACCTTTCGTTACTCTTCACCATTTTTCCGAGCCCCTTTGGTTTCATGAAATAGGAGGTTGGACAAAGGGGGGAAATTCCCAATATTTTTTGAAGTATACCGAATACGTTGTTGAAAAGCTAGGTGATCTGGTTAGTGATTGGGTAACCTTCAATGAGCCTAATGTCTATACAAAGTTTGGCTATATTTTTGGTATGTGGCCTCCTGGAGTCAGAAGACTCTCAAAAAGTCTAAAGGTTTATACTGAAATAATAAAAACCCATCTGAAAGCGTATGACATTATTCACAAGGTCAGAAGCAAAATGGGATTTAAGTGCAAAACTAAGGTTGGATTTGCTATGCACATACGTATTTTTTGCGGTATTTCCATTATGGGAAAAATAATTGCTAAAGTGGTTGACTACTTTTTTCATGAACTGTATATGGAAGGAATGATAAAAGGAAAAATTAAATTTCCGCTATTAAAAAACGGACATAAATATTGTAAAGGCACTTATGTGGATTTTTTGGGATTAAACTATTATACACGCAATATAATCGAATTTGTTCTTAGTCCGTCAAATTTATTTTATAATTTAAAATGTGATAAGGCACTTACCAAAAATGATCTTGGGTGGGATATATATCCTAAGGGAATATACCAGGTTTGCAAAAGGTATTATGAACGTTACAAGTTGCCAATATACATAACTGAGAACGGTATTAGTGATAAAAACGATTCAAAGAGACCGGATTTTATATGCAGTCACTTAGCTTATGTGGCAAAGGCGATAGCTGATGGAATTGATATTAAAAGATACTATCATTGGACACTTATGGATAACTTTGAATGGCTAGAAGGAGAAAGTGCAAATTTCGGTCTTTATCACTGTGATTTTAAAGATCAGACTAGAACAATGCGGCGTGGAGGCAAACTTTACAGTATGATTTGTAAAGAAAACAAGCTAACAGAGGAAATGATACAGGAATTCTTAAAATCTTAATATTTCATCTTCTTAAAAGAAAAAAGTTTATACTTGAAGTATATTAACTCATAAAACACCTAGAACATAAAAATTCCGTGTAAAAAAAGCTATAGCAAAAAACAACCTAATTTAAAGTGTAAACTTGTTTTACTGTCAAATGACGCAATTATCAAGCTTTCGGCAACAGCTTCTATGCGAAGGTCACGTAATGGAGTCGTTTGACAGTAAAACAACAGGCACCCACCCTTCATACAGGTCCCAAAACCACAGCACCACCAATCAAACCGTCAACTCATTTTTATTTAAGTCAGGAGCAAAAATGAGCAAAACAAATTTTCTTGACCTGTAATAATTTTGGGTATATAATCATAACATATGAATACATGTTCAAGTGTACATATTGAAGTGGAGGAGAATGTCAATGAATAATAAAGATACTTTCAAATGCAGTTGTACCACGATACATCAGGATGTTGTCGACAGTGTCAGGTCCAATATGCCTTCAAAGGAAGATCTTTATGATGTAGCTGAGCTTTTTAAGGTGTTTGGAGATACTACAAGAATAAAAATAATCTGTGCGTTGTTTGAAGCAGAAATGTGTGTGTGTGATATAGCACAGCTTCTTGGTATGACACAATCTGCCATTTCGCATCAGCTTAGAGTATTAAAGCAAGCAAGGCTTGTAAAGTATAGGAGGGATGGGAAAATAGTCTATTATTCACTAGATGACGAGCATGTAAAATATATATTTAATCAGGGATTAGCCCATATAAACGAGTAGTAATTTTAAATAAAGAAGGGGTTATTATGGATAATGAAAAAGAATTGACAATGGAAGAACTTGACAGTGTAAATTCTTCATCAAAAATTGAAGATGACGTTAAAAAAATAAAAGGTGTCAAAAATGCTTCTATTGACGCTATTTCAAACAAACTTAATATTGAAGTGGAAAGTGAAGCGTTTTTAACTGATATAACAATTGCTGTTGCAAAGATTGTGAAGAATATTGAAATTGATATAAAAGTAATTGAACCGGAAAATAAAAGCAGCGATATAAATGTTCTTGGCGAACAATTTGACCAAAAGACCTTGATAAGGTTTGCTTCTGGACTAGTTTTGTTTCTGATTCCACTAATATTTAATTTTCCGTTTTGGATTGAACTTTTATTGTTTATTGCAAGTTATTTATTATTTGGAGCTGATGTAGTTTTTAAGGCGTATAAAAACCTTTTGGGAAAGCATTTTTTTGATGAAAACTTTTTAATGAGTATTGCTACCTTTGGAGCTTTTGCTATTGGTGAATATGCAGAAGGGGTTGCAGTTATGCTGTTCTATCAGGTGGGAGAGATGTTTCAAGATATGGCTGTAAACCGCTCAAGGAATTCCATCAAAGCATTGTTTGATTTACGGCCTGACTATGCCAACTTAAAAGTTAATGGAGATATAAAAAAGGTCTCTCCCGAAGAAGTGAACATTGGTGATTTGATTGTTGTTAAACCTGGCGAAAAGGTACCTTTAGATGGTAGGGTTGTGGAAGGAAGATCGGTTATTGATGCCTCAGCTTTGACA
>JAEZUI010000017.1 GCA_023421115.1 Bacillota bacterium
CGTCAGGAGTGGAATTTGCCTTTTCAAAAAACGGATATTTTCCAACTCCTTATTCACTATTTTGCAAAAACATGTTTAAACTATCAATTTCTCTAATAATTTCAATAAAATCTCCTAGATTATAGCAATGATTAATAAATTATACCATGCGTTTTTTATCTAACTTTAAACCATAGTAGACTTTAACCTTACAAAGTGGAATTTAACTTTTCAATTGACCTAATTCCATCTGTATTAACGTTTTCAGGATGTGCTTTTTTCTGATCAATCTGTAATCCTGAAAGAAGCCATTCTAATTGACGTTTTGTTATGTTACATACTTCACCTTGATTCTTTGGCCATTGGAATTTCATCTCATCAGTGAGTGATTTTGTAACAAGTATAAAACCATTTCCGTCCCACCTTAATGCACGTAATGAATTGTGACGTTTATTACAAAATAGAAATACACTTGTGCCAGCATGCGGATCAAGCTTAAATTTAAGTGCAACTAATGAGACAAGCCCATTTTGCTGTTTGCGAAAATCTGTCGTGCCTAGGGCAAGGTAAATATGGTCTGTTCCGTCAGCTATATACCTCATCATAATGTCTTCAGCACCTTCATTAGTCCTTCAAGTGCTATTGGACTAAAATCACCCGGAACTATCACCCTGATATTATTGATAAATACTTGAAATTTAGATGATTGAGTTTGCATCTCTTCTGTTGCTTCAGATTTTGAAAAAGCTTCACAGGTCGTGCTTATATTTTTATTATTGGTACAGTTGGGTTGTAGCATAACTTTGGCAAACTGCGTATCTACTGGTGGAAACTCTTCTGATGGGGTAAACCTTTTTATCCAGTAACGAAATGTGGTATGTATAATGCCGTTGTTTTTGCACCATGTTTTAACACTTTGCCCACTTTTCTTATACTCATCAAATTTTAATTTCCACTTTCTTTCTAGGTTCAAATCCCTTTTAGCCATTTAAAAACCTCCTGTCTGATATTTATTTTAAATGATATCAAACAAAGGAGGTTTCTACACTACGGCATTTGTTCCACCGCTTACTTTTAACCAGTGGAGCTGCCTTTTTTGGACTACGTATAGTGTTCCATCGCTTACTAAAATAGGCATAAAGAAACCCGGCTACCGTTTTATTGGTTTTGCCGGGTAAGTTTATTTGGCTGAAAGCCATGTGGTTGCTTGGTTTGTGCATTTCAGCCAGAGTTTGCAGCTGTTTTGTAGTCAGTTCAGCTAGAGTTTTGAAGCCAGACTGATTCAAATCAAATTTTATTTATTGAGCTTAATGTCCTTTCCTTCAACAAACTTAAATATCATGTCGACACTTTCATTCTGCTTTTTCTCGTTAATTTCCTTATCTAATTCAGGTAGACTAACAAATTCATTATTCTTCTGAAAATAAACACTACCTACAGGAAAAGGAACTGCTGCATTTTCACCATGCCCTAGAATATAGTCAGCAACAACAATAATATCTTTTAGGCCATCCTTGTTGACATCCTTAAATGATATAGCTTTTAATTCATATAGTATCCACATATTACCGTAGAATTCAGGTAAACTACACAATACATTATCCTTTGAATCAATTAAATATAAATTTAACTTTGGAAGTCCTTTTATCTGCGTTTCTCCAGCAACAAAACGAACTCTGCCCCAGTTCTCAAGTTCAATCCAGAACGACTGTTCTTCAATAACCTTCAGTCCCTGTTTTTGAAGATTAGCTAAATTATTATCACTCTTCTGTGCATTTTTCATTGCTGAAGGTGAAGCTGTGGGATTAATATTCCCAGAAGCAGTTCCTTGTTTATCTGAGCTATCTGGAGTATTGTTTATTTTATTAGTACTACTTGGAACACTCTTAGCACTTGAATTATCCTCAGTTGCAGATGGATTATTTGAATTAATCTTCGAACTCAATGAGCAACCTGAGCTTACACTCAGCAAAAGAATCATAATAGTAATTAACAATACTTTCTTCATAAGACCCTCCTTATTTCGTATTCCTATATACGCTAATATTTCCTTCAACCTTACTACCATAGTCGCTGCCACCATTATAATATAATCCAAAAGTATTGTAATCATTATTCTGCAATGCGTTTAGCATTTTGGGATTATAATTATTAATGAACTTCATCATACCCTCTATTTGCTGTACTTCACCTTTTGAAAAATCATTAAACATCTCCTTTGCTGAACTATACCCAAGCACTGAATAATTAAATCCCATTACTTGACCAAATCCCATACTAATCGCATTATACGCAGAGTCTTCATTTAGTGTTTTAGCAAAATTAAACGCACCGTATTCACTCTCCTGCTGATTTCCAGGAATATGTGTCTGTTTCCATTCACCCTCTAAAGATGTTCTATATGATTCCAAACTATAATTTGTTGCACTATGTATAAAATACTCCTTGAAGCCATTAGCACCGCCAAGTCCCTTTCCAGTGAAAATATGGTCTTCAAATCTGATTTTCAGAGTACCGTTCTGGTAGAATCCTCCTCCTCCAGATTCAGTGAAAACTATTGCCCCAAGTACATCAGGGTCAACCCCTAATTCTTTTGCATACTGATTAATTAAATCCCCATATTTTGCTTTAAATTCTGAAATAGAACCGCAAGGTGTTTTACCATCAGTTTTACCCGTCCCCTCAGTTGGTATAGGTATAGGATTAACGTTGCTTTTTCCAACCTCATTAGTCTTCTTTATATTAGGTAAAACATAAGTATTATAACCGGAAATATATCTTCTTAACTCAAGAACATCCTCCATAGTTCCACCATGTTTCTTTCCAAGGTAACTATCAATTGCTTCTTTTAATGTAGGATTATTTTTGTATTCATCTGTTTCTTTAAGAGCTTCTCTTAAACCAATCGCAATAGCATTAATTTCTCTTTGTGCTGCATTTTGACCTATTTTTATCAATCTTTTCTTCTGTTCCGTATTCCAATCTTCTTTGGCCGTTATTATACCAGCAATTAATTCAAATGGATCTCTACTATGCCCCGTCGGGTCATAATACATCATAGGCTCATTGTGACAGTAAGTATATAAATTAAGTGACAGTGGATCAGCAATTGTACCTCTGTATGTATCCTGCTGCAAAAATCTTGCCGTCTGTGGATCATAGTACCTCGCATGTAAATTGTAGTACTTTGATTCCTCATCATATTGGTATCCGGCATATAATATCTGGCTCTTTATTATTTCGTTCTCATCTGTTGTCTCTACTCCGTTGCTGTCATAGTAGGTCTCTGAGGTTATATTACCGAATTCATCATATCGGTACTGTGACCGGATATTCTTTGTTGTTGCATCGAGCAGGGCTGTTACATCTGCATGTCCGTTGTTGAAGTAATATACCTTGTCACTTCCTGTTTCCCTTGATATAAGGTTGATTCCTATTACATTAAATGCACTTACTGCTCCGCTGTTTGTGTATTCAAAGGCTACATTGTTATATTCATAGAAGTATCTTACAGTTACGCCTTCTACTGTTTTTGCAACCCTCTTTCCCTCTGCATTATATGTGTTTTCCATGAG
>JAEZUI010000029.1 GCA_023421115.1 Bacillota bacterium
TAACAATTATTGGCTCATTCTTTATTGATAATTTCTTCTGCAAATATATCTGCATACAGGGTGCTGTCGCCGGAGTTGCAGGTCGGTTTAGCCCCAGTGGTATCGTCCGATGCGAAGATAAGTGCATCAATTGCAAGTTATGTACAAAGAACTGTCCCTCAAATCTAGAGGTGCACACAATGAAGAAGGTAACATCGGCTGAATGTTTTAACTGCCAAAAATGCATTTCAGTATGCCCAAAGAAAGGGGCATTAACGAATAGTTTTGCAGGCAGAAAAATCCCGCTAGTTTTGTTTGTAGCAATGGCAGGAATGTTTTACATATTGTTAACCTTTTTAATACCGCTATTTTTATAGATGGTGCTATGAGCAGGTGTCAAGCCATCTCCCTCGATTGAGTCATTAGATGGTTTAGACTGACCTGCTTTTTTTTTATGTATCTACGCAACGGAGGGCATTATATTACATTATTTTTGTTGATTTGATAAGAGCCTTGACAAAAAACAAAGCACGAGGTAATATTGTTGATAATATCAACTAATCGGAGGCGTGTTATGAATAAAGAAGAAATAGTTAGAAAAGAGGTAAGGTTAATTGTGAGAGAATTAGGTTTATTAAATCACAATTGCTTCAATTCAGACTTGACACTTGCACAAGCTCACATTTTAAATTACCTGAAACAAAACGGGAAGACTCCTTTTAATGAATTATTAATAAACCTGGGTATTGATAAGGCTTCACTTAGCAGAATAGTTAGCAATATGGAGGCTAAATATTACTTAGAAATGAAAAAGTCTGAAGATGATAAGAGAATGAAAGATATCTACATTCTGCCATTAGGTTTGACAACTATTAGCGATGGGGATTATAAAGCAAATGCATTTATAAAAGAGATTTTAGATCTAGGAAATAGCGAGGACATAGATAATATTGTTAGAGCTTTTAGAGTATTTCGAATTCTCGCATTAAAAAACAATCTTAGAAAGAATGATTCTAGAATTTTGATAGAAAAAATTTCGGAAAATTATATGAATGATGCAATAAAATTAGCAACAGAAGTATTTACTAATGAGCAGAGTATTCCTGCAGAATCAATTTCAATTGATGGTAATTTAAAGCCAATCTGGTGGTGTGCAAGAGTAGGAGAAGATATCATTGGGGTGGTAGCAGCATGGAAAGAAAAAGATAAATGGAAATGGGGAAGATTTGCTGTTGATAAGAGATTGCGAGGTTTTGGTATTGGCCAAAAATTAGCCATTTATTCATTAAAAGAAATTTTTAGCCAATATACGGATGAGTTATATATTGAAGCAAGAGAAGTAACTGTTAATATGTTAATAAAATTTGGATGTAAAGTTATTGGAGAAACGGAAGATTTTTATGGCGATACGATAACACCAATCTTATTAAAAAAAGAGATGTTTGATGAACATTTGAAATGAAAGTTGTTAAAACAAGAGCGTTTCTTAAAGATTTACTATTTAAATTGGTTGCTTAAAGTATCTCTTAACAATTCTGTTTTCAAGAAGGTGAGGTGGTATTATATATGGAAAAACACAATGAGAAGCGAATCAAAAAACTATTTATCTATACTATTCTATCTTTTAGTTTCATCATGGCTTTTTGGATTGTAGCTTGTTTGTTGAGAGATGAAACTGCTCGTACGATTCTAGTGTTTGGTTCACTAATTCCCTGTGCTTTTTATGTTTATTATGGCTTTAACCTACTTACAGCATTAGGTATGGATCAATTCTATACTAAAAATTGACTCCCCATCATGGTTTGTTAAATTATTTCGTAGAAATGTGGAGTGAATAATAATGAGAGAAGCAATTCTAAATTATATGCGAATAAAAAAACTTTACATTATAGTACCGAAGACGTATAATACCATCATGGAACTATAATACAATCAAATAGTATGAAAGAAGGTTTATTATGAAGCGTTGGAAGAAAGTTTTGCTCGTCACGCTTTTCATAGGGATTGCTATATTTTGGATACTTATTGTAAGTGATATTTCGGAATGGTGGCATTGGGAAGAATGGATAGAACATATTGAAAAGAATCATCTATAATTTTTAAAGTTTGGGAGAGATTTATATATAAAAGAAAGGGAATATTTATTTACAGGTAAGAAGATGGATAACATAGTATTTAATCAACAAGTTCAAGAATTTGGAGCATTATGGCATAGATTACTGATATTAGATCAAATGAAGGATTATGAACAAAAATTTCCTAACTTTTTGTCATTAACAACTAATGAAATTAGTGTGATACAAATTGTTTCCGTAAATCCGGATATTATCTTAAAAAGTATATGTGAAATACTTGATTTACCCAAAAGTACGTTAACCAATACTATTAACAGATTGGAAGAGAAAGGATATCTTTTTCGTACAATTACGAAAAAGGATCTGAGGTCATATGGACTTTCTTTAACGGAAAAGGGAATCCAGGTACAAAAAGAATATATAGAGTATGAACATCAGGTGTTTAGGAAAATATTAGAAACATTAGAAGCTGAAGAAAGAACAGAATTTTTGTCGCTAATGAAGAAGATAACAATGAATTTAGCTGAATGACCGTTAACAAGTTAGTGTGGGATAGAGAGAATCTTGGATACGCAGGATTATGATACAGAGTTGCAGCATCTAAATGATAAATACGGGTTGCCATATGGAAGATTATATATTGCAAAGTTAGATGATGCACCAGCCGGATGTATTTGCCTGCGGAAAATAGATGATGATAGTTGTGAATTAAAACGATTATATGTAAGACCTCAATTTCGAGGGCATTCTCTTGCAAGTCAATTATTAAACAAGATAATTGATGACGCAAAAAACATTGGTTATAAATACATGTTATTAGATACATTACCATTTTTAGATAATGCAATTCGTCTATATAGAAATGTTGGATTTTACGAGATAAGTGCCTATAACAACAATCCTGATGACACAGCAATTTTTATGAGATTAGACTTATAAGTGTCAAACTACAATTTATTAAATAGAATATAACTATTTCTAATAATTAGCAGGGTATCTTAAAGTTACCCTGCTTTTACTTATATTAAAACTAAGATATTCCTGCTACTTTTTCTTTTTAGTTGACGGCTTAGAGTTTACAATTTTATATAAAGGTTCAGCTCATCAATTTTTTAAATCTTTATACTTTCTTTATAAATATCACTTATCCTCATATTATTACAAAGAAAAGAGGATATTTATGGATAATATATTAACGACAAATGATTTATGCAAAAACTTCAAAAAGCAAAAAGCCAACGACAATATTTCAATCACCGTTAGAAAAAACAGTATTTACGGTCTACTTGGACCGAATGGGGCAGGCAAATCTACATTGCTTAAAATGATAACAGGTATGATAAATCCTTCTTCAGGCGTGATGTACTTTGATGGAAAGGTTTGGGAAAGAAAGGACTTAGTAAATATAGGTGCATTAATTGAGTCACCACCTATTTATGAAAATTTAACAGCCTTTGAAAATCTAAAAGTTAGAGCCCTACTATACAATTTGTCAAACAACAGAATTGAGGAAGTGCTTAAAATTGTGGATCTTACAAATACCGGGAAGAAAAAGGCGGGACAATTTTCAATGGGCATGAAACAAAGGTTGGGGATTGCTATTGCGCTTTTAAATAATCCTACCCTGTTAATTCTTGATGAACCTACGAATGGACTTGACCCTATCGGCATACAGGATTTAAGAGAACTTATTTTATCGTTTCCGCAAAAAGGCATAACTGTTATCTTATCAAGCCATATATTATCTGAGGTAGAACAAATAGCGGATGATATAGGTATTATAGCTAATGGCAAGCTTTGGTACGAAGACGCAATTCATAAAAACGAAGATTTAGAAAGTCTTTTTATGGAGGTTGTAAGAAAGTCAGGTGTTTATAATGGTTAATTATTTAAAATCTGAATTTCTAAAACAAAAGCATCATTTTACTTTAAAATTACTTTGGTTAAGTCCTCTTATTCCTATTGCTTTGGTAATTATTCTTATGGGTGGGCGTTATTTTATGGAAGGTGCATTTAACTGGTGGTATACCCTTATTCTTCCCGGTTCACTTTCTATGATTGTAGCGTTTACTGTCTCAGCTGAGAAAAAGCATAATCGACACGGGCTGTTTGCTGTTTGTATCAGCAAGAAGAAATTGTGGCTTTCACAGATTATCATGAATACAATTATGTTACTGTTTGTAAATCTAATATTTTTTGTCTTCATGATAGTAATGGGCACATTTCTCGGCATCCATGTACCTTTTACAGATAGTTTAGCCGCAAGCTTTGTGTTATTCTTAACGTTTGCGTGGCAGATACCTGTTTTCATGTTTATCAGCGAAATAATAGGTTCTTTTTCCTCGATTATAATTAGTTTGGTTTGCAATATGGGTTTTGGCATTTTTTTTTCCGCAACAAAATTATGGTTTGTTCCTTTTGCCATTCCTGCAAGACTTATGTGCCCAATTATTAAAGTTATGCCAAATGGCTTACCTCTTCCGGCAGGACATCATTTAAGTGATAATCGAGTTATTTTAACAGGAATTGTAATAACAGTAGTACTATATTTTATACTATTCTTTATAACTACATTGTGGTTTAATAATAGGGAGGTTAAATAAATGACTTTTTTTACTAACCTAAAATCAGATTTATATAAGGTTTTTCGCACTCCCTTATGGCTTATTCATGTAGTTATTCCAGTTATAGGAATTGTCTTGTTTGTATGGTATTATTCATTTTCTCGATGGGATGAAATGAATAAATTGTCAGCATATATACAAACATTATCTGTTACTTTACCTGTTTTAATTGGAATAATAACTTCTGTTTTGGCAGAGATGGAACAAAAAGCAGGAGAGTTTCAATCGCTTTTAGTGGTAGCAAATCCGAAATATGTTACGCATATCAGTAAGCTGATTTTGCTTGTTCTATTTGGTTTTGCTTCCGCACTACTTGCTTTGGTTGGCTTTGGTATGTGCTTTATGTGTATGGGATATACAACATTTCATCTTCTGTTTTATGTGAAAACGGCTATACTCTTAATAATGAGTGTTTTTCCAATATATTTACTGCAATATATCGTCAGTTTTCTCTATGGAAAAGGTTTTAGCATAGGGCTCGGTATCGTAGGCGGCTTAATTTGTACATTGCTTTTAACAGGACTAGGGGATGGCATTTGGTGGTATCTTCCTTGGGGAATTACAGCACGATTTTCGGAAAGTTTACTTATGTCAAGTTTATCGAATATAGAATTTTTACAGTATAATGGTATAATACAAAGTGTGATAGTTATCTTATTATTTTCCTTGGCTTTTATAGCCTTGCTCATATTAATATTTAACAAATGGGAGGGAAGAAAATCAGAGGATTAAAGGAGGGATACGATGGCTCAGATTCTAGTTATTGATGATGATATTGCAATTTGTAAGATGATTGAAACGGCGCTTACAAGAGATGGTCATTCTGTTATAATAAAAAATTCTGCATGTGAGGTAACAACAATAACTTTAAAAAATGTAGATTTGATTCTGCTTGATATAATGATGCCACAGCTGGATGGCATAACTTTTTGTAAAGAAAACAGAAATACCATTGATTGTCCAATTTTGTTTTTAACTGCAAAAACGATGGAGCAAGATATTGTGGATGGTTTTTTGGTTGGTGGTGACGATTATATAAAAAAACCTTTTGGTATTTCTGAGCTTAGAGCAAGAGTAAATGCACACATTCGCAGAGAACATAGGGATAAACATCAAAGCTTAATTTTAGATTATTGTGTTTTTGATTTGTCAGAAAAGACTGTAACGGTTAAAAACGATCTGATACCTTTAACCAAAAGTGAATATGAAATTTGCGAGTTAATGGCAAGAAATAAAGGTCAAGTCTTTTCTCTTGAAAATATTTTGGAGAAGGTTTTTGGTTTTAATTCTGAAAGTGATATTTCCTCTATTCGTGTCCATATTAAAAATATCAGAAGTAAAATCAGTAATATAATGGAATGCCCTATTGAGACGGTGTGGGGAGTGGGATACAAATGGAAATAAGAAAGAAAAAAGCAATTTCAATATTTAGACTATTCTTAGAGCACTTAATTGGACTTTCGATTGCGATTATATCTTTCATAATTGTGATAATTATATTGGTATTACTTTCATTTCAATCAGGGTTTATTTTGCAGGCTAATTATACGGATGCTAAATTAAATCAATTAGAAGAGACTTTAAGAGAGAAATTTGATAAAAACTTATTACCACTTAATAGTAGCTATATTCTTATCGATGACATCGGTGACATGATAGATAGCAATATGAGTAAAAAGGATATTGAAAAAACAAAGTCATGTCTGTTGAGTGGAAAAAGATCATACAATGTTTTTTACAAAGAAATAACGCAGGCTAACGGCAACATACTCATTATTAAGTATGATATGTTCGCACATTTTAGTAATCCATTACTTCATAAAGCAATTCCTTATCCAGAATTAATATTACTGCTTATTCTTTTTATCTTTATTGTTCTGTTTGCTATTATTACGGCTTTAAAATTCAGTAGAAAGTTGAAACAAAATTTAATACCCATTATTATAGCTACAGAAAAGATAGAAGCCCAAGACTTGGATTTTACAATTAAACCTACAAAAATATTAGAATTCAATTCATCTTTGTATGCGATTGACAAATTAAAAGAAGCTTTAACGGTTTCGTTAAACAAGCAGTGGGACAATGAACAGCAAAGAAAATCGCAGCTTTCAGCACTTGCTCACGATATTAAAACACCATTGACTATTATTAAAGGGAATGCAGAACTGTTGCTTGAAGAAGAATGTTCGAAAGAAAACAAAGAATTGATTTCTTACATTCAAACAAGTTCCAATACGATTGAAAAGTATTTAGAATTATTAATGGGTGTTGTTAATAACGAGTCGTTATCCTTTAATAGAGAGCTCATTCGGTTAAATAATTTTATGAACGATGTCGCAGCTGATGCATTGCCACTTTGTAAAACAAAAAATATTGAATTGAATTTACAAAACGATGCAAAATGCGATTCTATCTATATAGACAAGGATCTTTTAAAACGTGCAATCATAAATATTATTGATAACGCGGTACGATATTCCTATAATAACAGCCACATTGATGTGGTTGTATCAGACATTGAAACACAAATTATTTTTGAAATAAATGACTATGGAAAAGGTTTTTCTGAGGAGAGTTTGAAAAAAGCCACTCAAGAATTTTTCACCGAAGAAACTTCTCGAACAAATAACAATTATGGTTTAGGATTGAATTTTGCAAAAAAAGTTGTGGAAATGCATAACGGAATACTGGAAATTGAAAACAGAGTCGCAATAGAAGGGGCTAAAGTATCAATTCATCTTGCAAAATAAAAACTTAACAAAAAGAGCTTGCAAATAACTAAAAACGAACCAAGTCCTAACGGATTATGGTTCGTTTTTATTTTAATAATGAATAAAGCTGAAAATGCCGAAATAGTACAAGAAGTGCAATGGAAAATTTAAGGGGGATTATCATGATTAAAATTGCAATATGTGATGATGAAGAATATTTTCGCCAAAGAGAAGAACAGATTATTAGGCAATATATAAATGAAAAGGAATGTATTTGCGAAATTGATTTGTATAAATCAGGAAAAGAATTACTGAATATGAAACAATATATTTCTAATTATAATATTGTGTTTTTAGATATCAATATGGGAGAGATTGATGGAATTGCAACTGCGAAACATATTAGAAACTATACAAAAGACACATACATAGTGTTTGTAACTGCATTTATATCCTATTCTTTAGAAGGTTATAAAGTAGATGCTGTTCGTTATCTGCTGAAAGATGATGAATGTTTCGAAAACGCTATTTCAGAATGCCTTGATGCTATATTATACAAAATGAATTATGTGCAGTGCAAGCAGCTATTTGAATTTCAGGAAGGCAAGAGGGAGGTTTATCTAGAAGACATTGTGTATGTGAATAGCAATCTTCATAAGCTTACATTTCATTTGATAAATGAAAAGAAATATACACTATATGATAAATTGGATACAATACAGACTGTAATTAATAATAGCAGTTTTTGTCGCATTCATAAGAGCTATTTGGTGAATTTGAAGTATGTAAAAAATATACAACGATATAAAGCGTTATTGTCTGATGGTCTAAGTCTTGAAATTTCAAAACAAAGGTATATGGATGCCAGAAATGAATTGATTTGCTATAGAGGAGAAATCTAATGGGAATATATATATACGGAGTGTTTTATACCTTTTTATTTGTTGTATTATGTAAAATGTTTATTGAGACATTTGAAACAAACAATAAATTTGAATATGGTGTTATAAGATATGTAATAATGGCAGGTCTAATGGTTATTATATATGGAATATCAGTTAAATTTGCAGATGACATTGAGGTAAAAGAAATTCTAGTACTGGGATGTACCACTTTATTCATGCGAATTATTTTTCAACAGAAAATAATGAAAATTGGAATCTTGGTGCTGTTATATCAGGGAGTAGGTCTTGTTATAGATTATGCTTCAATAATTTTAGTATCTAAATGTTTCCCAAGTATTACATTAGAAAGATTGTCTAATCCTCTGATAAATATCTTACTTGGTGCATTAAGTCAGACGGTATTGCTTTGCTTTATTATGTTTGTAACACGTTATGTTGTTCGGAAATCATCTGAAATTTTAACTGCTATCGAGTGGGCGAGATTTTCAATATTTCCTATTTTTACAATTATTGTATTGCTGACGTTGTTAGCTGGATTTGAGATTCCGCAGAATGATAGCCAAAAGAATATACTTATATGTATTGCTTTCGGCTTGATTATTATGAATATTTTGGTTTTTTATCTGATAAATGATATTTTAAAAAGGGAAACAAAAATTCGAGAAAATGAAATCATATTGGAGCGTGTGAAGAATGAAACTAAAAGTTATGATAAACAGAGGAAACGAGAACATGAATTCAAAAATAATATATCTTTCATTACGGCGTTGGTACACGAAAATAAATTAGATGAAGTGAAAGATTATTTAAAAGAATATAATCAGGAAATGTTGGTTAATATTGATCTGATTGATACAAATAATGCAACAGTCAATTCTATAATTAATTCAAAGTATCTTGAAGCGAGAGAAAAAGGGATTGCGTTTGTTGTAAAAGTAAATGATTTATCAAAATTAAAAATTAAGGATGTTGATATCGTGCTGATACTTTCTAATATGCTTAATAATGCAATTGAAGCGTGTGAAAAGTGTACGAATGGAGTTATCAGACTTAAGTTCATGATGGAGCAGTGCCAGACAATTATTTCAGTCGTAAATAATTTGGTAGATGAGCCAATGACAACTGATAGCACGTTTCTGACAACTAAGACAGATGATGTCGAATTACATGGAATTGGCATCGTGAATATAAAGGAAACTGTAGAACGGTATGGTGGATCTTGTGTGATTAAATATGATGATAATACATTCAGATTTGCGATATTTATTCCGGAATAGAACATATGGGCAGGTACAGATAACTGTATCTGTCTTATTTTATTCCCGATTCTGCCATAAATTTCCTGATTCTGTTTTGAAGGTGTTTTTTTGCAATGTTATGTCGAAAACATATATAGAAGAATTTTGAGTAGTTTATACTATAAAAGTATTATAGGATGGGGGCAATATGACAGAGTATATTTCAGATTGGTTGACGGATAGTTTGTTTTCAAATGGATTTATAAAAGAAGGTGATAGAGAAATATATCATTATTCTATACAGGTCATGATTGAAAAAATAATTGGTCTTTCAACCATTTTTTTTCTTGCATTTCTATGGGATAAACTTTTGGAAACAATCATGTTTGTGTTCTATTTTTCCTATATTAGAAAATATTCTGGTGGTTTTCATTCAAAAAGTTTTGCAGGCTGCTACATTAGTACGATAACTATTTACGTTGCGTATGTAAAATTCTTGTACCCAATCCTGCTTAGAAATATAAACATAAATTATCTTTTACTTGTAACATCAGTAGCGATAATCCTTGCTATTGGGGCAGTTAACCATCCCAATATGGAATGGAGCGAAAAAGATTACAGAGAAAGTAAAATGCTTACAAGAATTGTAGCAACAATAGAGATATCTTGTATTTTGATATTTATGATTCTTGGAATGGAAGTAAAGTATATTCTGTTTATGAGTTTTGGATTGGCACTGAGTGCAGTATTGTTAGCACTTGGAAAAATTACTTGTCAGGAGGTGAAAAGGGGATGAAACGAGAATTAAAGAATGGGTTATTAAATGTTTTAGAAAGAACAGTAAGAATAGATATTCAGAAAGCTGAAAAAAATGGCCCACATATTTGTCCATTGATATTACACCAGCCTAAAAGGCCAAAGAAATAAAACTGATGATGAGTTTAGAAGCAAAGGAGAAGAATATGAAGACAATAAAAAATAGAAAAATGTTATACGGAATATTATCACTTATGTTGGTTGTAGTAATGACATTTGCAACATCGACAAGCGTATTTGCAGCATCTGGAAGTAAAAAGGTTACAGCATCTGGAAAAATGAGTGTTGCATTGAATGTTGGACAAACTGGAGATTCAAGTTCAGTTTCCATCAATGTATCAGGACTTCCATCAAATGCTGTAATTACAAAACTTGAAGTCAACACGGGTACATTGACATTCCAAGGAGCAGCAAATACAACCTTAAAGACTAACAACTTTTTGGCTTCTTCCGCAAATGGGACATATACGCTATCTTTTAATAGTACGTGTGTTGGAGGTGCCATTGTTGGAGGAAATATTCTGAAAATAGGTACGAAGACATATAGTAAACCATACATTACAGTTTATTGGGATGATACTCTATAAAATAGTTGTAATATATTAAGAAAATCGGCGTGCTAGTACACTTAATATTAACCAGCACGCTAATAAAAAGGAGTGTGGTAGGCTTGAATATTAATTTACTCACTAATAAATTGTATAATAATACAGGAATAAAGAACTCCAAATATGTGGAAACATATTTAGAAAAAAGCAAGAAAACAGGCAGTAAAGATACATTAGAAATATCTTCAGAAGCATATGCAGCACAGTTGGAATCAAAAGAGCTTTCAGCAACATCTGGAAAAGATACGCTTGGAATTACTAGTGGTTCTGACAACAATACATATGTTATACATTTTTATGATTCAGCTATGGTGAGCAGAGCTATATCGAGAGGTTATATTACAGTAAATGGAACTAGGATTGATCTGTCAGATGAGACAAAACAACGGTTGGCAGAAGTTGATAAGCAAGCTGAAGCAGATCGTATGAGAGCATTTAATGAATATGTTATGCAGCATGATATTGCCGTGGCTAAACAACAAAGTGAATCGTGGCAAAAAGCTTTTAAAGATGCTTCCAAGGCTTTTGAAATCGCAGCAAAAATATCTAGAGGTGGAAAAGTGACTAATGAAGAGGCAAAATTATTAATGAATTTTAATCCACAGATGTACGCGCTGGCTATGAGTTCTGCGAGTTCTACAAAACAAAATAATCATCAAGAAAGTATGCAGCAAACCGAAATAACAGAAAAAGATGAGAGTACATCAGGAGTTGAGTGGTCTCAATTCAAATGGAAAACATATGAAAGTCAAATGACAGTTTCGCTTGGTAAGTCCGTTGATATTCAAATGATTTCTGAAGGTGAAAATATTATTAATGAAGGTATGAACTAATGAAAAGTGTAAATCTATATTGGAGCCATCAACAAAAGCATTGATATCATTAATGTTTAAGGATATGTTATATGAAATAGACTATGTTGGAATATTTATTCATATCAAGTAAAGAGGCTTGTAGTAGATTATCTATGTTTTATCAATTTTCACTCAATTCACAGTCAATGTGACTTGGGTGATTTTTGGTTATCCTTTTATTTGTACGGGAGATATGTAGTTGCTGATGTTGGTTCTTGGACAAATGATATCATCTGTATTGATAACAAGAGAATTAATGTAGAGTAGAGTGTAACGATTTCGCATTCCAATTAATGCTTTTGTGATACGGACAGATTTTTTCTTACCAGCAGATTCATTGTTGGAAGGGGAAAGACCACACCAGGAACAAAGATGCTTTGCATCATCGAAGATGTTCATATCTACACCGATTTCAGCTAAGATAATGGTTGCGCTTAGTTCAGTTATTCCAGGTATGGAAGCTATGTATTCAACAAATTCATAGTAAGGTTTGATACGAACATAAAGTTCAACCTCTGTTTGAGCAATCATATCATCAAGATATTCAAGATGACCTTGAGCTAATTCAAGTTTTTTTGCCTGGTCGGTTTCAAAGTTATAACCTTTGATTGCTTCAATGATTTCATTGGATTTAACCTTTGCTCCTTTTCGTATGAGTTTTCGGACTGCTTTGTCTTCAATCGTTTCTGAAGTGTTAGCAAGAAGATAAGTCATGATTTCAGTAGCAGTTTTACCAAAAGGATCGGATAGAATGCTTGCAATTCCGATATTCGAAACAGTCATACAGTTTTGGATTCGATTTTTCTCAGCGGATTTCATACAGACCAGCTTAAAGCGATAACGAGCAAGTTCTCGAAGCTGACGAAAATCTTTTGGAGGAATAAAGGAACATCGGACTAAATCAAATTTATATAGGTCAGCAATCCACTTAGAATCCTTTTTATCTGTTTTCTTACCTTTGATGGCCTTGACATATTTGGGGTGTGTCAGGCATACATCAATGTCATTTTCAAGGTAATTAAAAATAGGAATCCAATACTTTCCAGTGGATTCCATACAGACGTGTTTCCAGTTGTTTTCAATTAGCCAGTCGTGAAATTTCTGAATATCAGAATTGGTGGTTGAAAAAGATTTCTGATTGTATTCAGAGATTCCAAGATTATTAGTAGTAACGATGGTTGCAACGATAACATTTTTGTGGACATCAAGTCCACAGCAGATGGGGTAGATAAGCCTCATCATAAGTATCATCACCTTAAAAGAAATAGGAATAGCAACATTGACTGTCATCCTGCGACTAAATAAACATGGTTTATTACCAATGATAAGAGTCCGGGCTCAATGTCCCACTTGTTTGTGCTTGAAAGGATGACGGCACATATATATATGCGAGGTCGAAAACTAATTCGCCACTCACCTCCCCGTGCTCTGTAGTGTATTGCTATTCCATATAGAAATTATAAATCAAAGAGTGGAGGCATACAACATTTTTCATAGAAATATTAGCTTTTTCTCTATTAAACGAACTAACCGGATGGCGTTATTGGCCATGTTATGTTGTGGCTCTAATATTGTCTGTAGTATGGAATTTCACCTTAAATCGTCGTTATACATTCCAGTCTGCAGATAACATATCCATTGCTATGATTAAAGTATTATGCTTTTATCTAGTGTTTATTCCTACATCAACTATGTTAGGTGATTATTTAGCGGATACCCTGAAGTGGAATGAATATATAGTAACACTTCTGAATATGCTGGCCAACTTTATTCTAGAATTTCTTTATGATAGATTCTTCGTATTCCGAAAAACTATCGATACAAATGGGTTAGCTCAAAAAAAGCATCAACGATAAAAAATCAACACTATATAAAGTAAGTAAAGCCGCCAATTATGGTGGTATTATTTTTTATGTATTCATAGTTTTAAATTGTGAAAAATATTTACTAATATAAGGGTTGACAATTGAAAAATATAGAACTATAATAACAGTAATAATTATCATTATTAAAATAATTAAATTTAAATTAGGAGGTAATCAATATGTCATTAATAGGAACAGAGGTAAAACCATTTAAAGC
>JAEZUI010000066.1 GCA_023421115.1 Bacillota bacterium
TAAATGTAGGTCTGTCAGTATCAAGGGTTGGGGGAGCAGCGCAAATAAAGGCTATGAAGAAAGTGGCTGGTTCAATTAGGATAAACCTTGCTCAATACAGAGAATTGGCTGTATTTGCCCAGTTTGGTTCAGATCTTGACAGGGCAACAAGAGATAAATTACTTCAGGGTGAGCGGCTCGTTGAAACATTAAAACAGTCACTGCATAAAACTCTGCCTGTTGAAGATCAGGTCATAGTGCTATTCTGTGCTACAAACCGATACCTTATGGATCTGCCTACGAAGAAGGTAAGGGAATTTAATAAAGCACTTTTAAATTATATTAAAGAAAATTATGCACAAATTCCTGAGGCAATCCGTAATACCGGGAATATGGATGAAGAGGTAGAAAATCTTTTAAAGGCTGCAATAGAAAGCTTTAAAAGTCAATATCGCGCTGAAAATTCTATTTAAGCTGGTGATGAAATATGGCTCAGATTAGTGAGATTAAAGGAAGAATTAGGAGTATAAAAGACACAAAACAAATTACGAAGGCCATGAAGCTGATTTCTGCGGCAAAGTTAAAGAGGGCAAGGAGACAGCTAGACCATGCGTTGCCTTATTTTGAAAAGGTTAGATCCACTATGGTAGATATTCTAATGCACAGTGGAGATATTAAGAATAATTTTTTTGATTTGAGAGATGAAAAAAAAGGAAAGAAGAGAGCTTATTTAGTTCTGACAGGAGACAAAGGACTTGCCGGAGGCTATAACCATAACATGATTAAGAAGGTTGAAGAACACCTTGAGGGTGACAGAGACGCACTTTTGTTTGTAGCGGGTAATGTAGGCAAGTATCATTTTTCTAAGAATAAATATAATGTATATATGGAGTTTGAGTACCCCGTGCAGAATCCGACTGTTTACAGGGCAAGGGATATATCAGAACTTATCTTAAAACTCTTTGCAGAAGGTGTTTTTGATGAGTTGTACCTAGCTTTCACATATATGCAATCAACGGTGTCAATAGAGCCTCAGGTTATTAAACTGCTCCCGCTAGAACTTCATGCACTCAAGGAGCATATGAAAATAACTGAGAATATAGAGGATAAGATTGACAATATTATGGTATACGATCCCTCACCCCAAGAGGTGCTCGACATTCTTGTGGGAAAGTATGTAAAAGGGGTTATCTATGGGGCGTTTGTTGAGGCGTTTACCAGTGAACAGAGTGCAAGAATGACCGCTATGGATAGTGCAACTGCTAATGCTGACGATATGTTAGCAGGACTTAGTCTTAGTTATAACAGGGCGAGGCAGGCAAAAATAACACAGGAAATATCTGAAATAGTAGGTGGAGCTGAGGCTATGAAGTAATTCAAAATTTTATTGCGGAAGCTGTGATATTATTATTTTCAAAAGAAATCATTTGAACGGAGTGGGAGTATGGCAAAAAATACAGGTAAAATTGTACAGGTTATTGGACCTGTTGTTGATGTTAGATTTGACAGAGGGGAACTGCCTAAAATTTATAATGCATTGGAGATTGAGTTTGATAATAAAAAAGTTGTGGCAGAAGTTATGCAGTATGTTGGCAACGATACGGTAAGATGTATTTCTATGTCAGCTTCCGATGGACTTATGAGGGGATTAAATGTTGTAGACACCGGCTCACCCATAAAGGTTCCTGTTGGGAAAGAGGTTCTAGGAAGACTTTTTAATGTGTTAGGTGAACCAGCCGATAATATGGGAGAAGTAAAAACAAAAAATTATCTTCCGATTCACAGACCAGCTCCTAAGCTTGAAGAGCTTAAACCTTCAACGGAAATTCTCGAAACAGGAATAAAAGTAGTTGACCTACTTGCACCCTACGCGAAGGGAGGGAAAATAGGTCTTTTCGGAGGCGCTGGAGTTGGAAAGACGGTTCTTATTATGGAATTAATCCGAAATATTGCTACTGAGCACGGTGGTTACTCGGTATTCACAGGAGTTGGAGAGCGTACTAGAGAGGGTAACGATTTATGGTATGATATGAAGGAGTCGGGGGTTATTGAAAAAACTGCTCTTGTATTCGGTCAGATGAATGAGCCGCCGGGATCAAGAATGAGAGTTGGTCTTTCAGGGCTAACGATGGCAGAGTATTTCAGGGATGAAATGGGACAGGATGTCCTTTTATTTATTGACAATATATTCAGGTTTATTCAGGCAGGATCGGAAGTTTCAGCATTACTTGGAAGGGTTCCGTCGGCAGTGGGTTACCAACCTACACTTGCAACGGATGTAGGGGCACTTCAAGAGCGGATAACATCTACGAGAAAGGGTTCCATTACGTCGGTTCAAGCAGTATATGTTCCGGCAGATGATCTCACAGACCCTGCACCAGCTACTACTTTTGCTCATCTTGATGCAACAACGGTTTTATCGAGGCAGATTGTTGAACAGGGCATTTACCCGGCTGTTGATCCATTGGATTCTACATCAAGAGTACTTGATGTAAGAATTGTAGGTGAAGAACATTACAGGGTCGCTAGAAGGGTTCAGGAGACCTTGCAAAGATATAAGGAATTACAGGATATTATAGCGATTTTAGGTCTTGATGAGCTTGCTGATGAAGATAAACTTACAGTATTTAGAGCGAGAAAAATTCAGAGATTCCTATCGCAGCCCTTCTTTGTAGCTGAAACTTTTACTGGATACAAAGGTAGATATGTACACATAAAGGATACAATCAGAGGTTTTAAGGAAATTATTGACGGAAAAATGGATGAGATACCGGAAGCTGCTTTTTATATGACCGGTACTATAGATGAAGTATATGAAAGAGCGGAGACTATGAAATAGAGTATTTAGGAGGCTTGTTATGTCCGATACATTCTATATAGAGGTATTAACGCCCGATAGAAAGTTTTTTTGGGGTGATGTTCAATCATTGGTGCTTAATACTCCTTCAGGAGAAATTGGTATACTAAAGGACCATATGCCTATTGTGACATTAGTTGATATTGGAACTATAAAAATCAAGAAAAATAATAATTGGATTGAAGCGGTATTAGGTCAGGGTTTTATGGAGGTAACAAAAAATAGTGTCATTATTCTAGTAGATACTGCAGAGTGGCCTGACGAGATAGATTTAAACAGAGCGAAAGCAGCGAAAGAAAGAGCGCAGGAAAGAATTTTAAGACAGGCAAATCAAACGGAATATGTACAATCTAAAGCAGCATTAGCTAGAGCTATGGCAAGATTAGCAGCAGGGAAAAGGGGAAAATAATGTTTCCCTTTTTTAAGGCGAATAAGTATTCTTAGAGCACTTCCTTGAGGTTTAAGGTAATCCACTTCTTGTTCCTTTTCTCCAAGATATGTTTTTGCACCTCCTGCAATTTTATATTTCTTTAACGCTTCATTATTCAATACAATAAGGGATAACGAAAAAATAACTTCCTATTCTCATATTGACAGAACATTATCAAATCAAGTTTTTTCGTTATCCCAGAGTTGGAACTTATATTTTAATCGTTCCTAATTTAAAAAAAAGTCCTTGTTTGAAGGTCTACAAAAATATTATCTATTTATTTTAAAGTTTTATTACCATACAATTCCAAAGAGTTTTAAGTCTATTCTTTTAGGCTCTTTCGAGCGAAATGAAAGAGGCTAAAAGGGTGGAACAAAGCTGTCCTAGAGTTTTTATTAATACTGTAAAAATTATAACAGGATATTTAATATTTTAATCAATTATGCCGATAAATTAATATATTAGGTGATTTTAAAAAAATGATTGATAAATACCACTTCAAAAGGTTTGGTGAGCTTAAAATATTGCATAGGTTATTTTTGAATGACCTAAGTGCTTCGAATAAAGATTTGGAGGTATTTTATGAAATTATTAAAAAGGGTATTCATTATGGTTTTAGTTGCCACATTACTATCGACATTTATTCCTTCCTTTCAACAATACGTTTGGGCAGCGTCTATACCTGTTAAGATTAATGTTGTCAGCTATAAAGACGGGAATCTTACTATTAGTTGGGATAAAGTCAGCGGGGCAAAATCTTATGCAATTAGTTATCATACGCCAAATAATGAAGTACAGACTATAAAAAAGAATTTGCAGGAGAATACATGTGAAATTTTCAACCTTCAAGATGACTATATTTATGATTTCAAACTAAATATATACACTGTTGAGGACATAGAGAGTATAGGGGATCTAGATGCTGTAAAGGATGAAATAGTGGCAGAGGGACTATTGTACTATCTACCAAGAGTTAGCTTTCGTTCCACTATAGAAGAGCAAACCAGGAAGCCTATGGAGGGTGGAGGTTTTGAAATTGGAGATGAGCCTAAGATTAAGTTGGAATGGGTAATGCCGAAAGTTTGGGTTGCTGATAGTGGAGAATATATTAATGCAAATGAAACAGAGGCACTAGAGGTTGTAAGAGAAAATTTAAAGACAGTTTATGGGAACGATATTGATATATCAAGATTAAACTTTAAAATAAACATATCTAGTAGCGAGGCCACTCTAAATAGCGGAGCTGCTCAATCTGCCATTTTTATTGAGTATAGTGATGATGACTCGAAATATATAGCATATCTGTCAGAAAATAAAGATGTACAGGCTGATGTGAAAAACGAAAACGGCAAAATGAGTTTGAAATTGATTGGAAGAAAGGATAATTCTGTCCCTTTGCCAGAAGAAGGATATTTGCCTGATGGTGATATAATTCCGGGGACGGTTTACTATATGAATATTAGACCTTTATACCAGGATAATGATGGAAATATTGAAAGTGTAATAAGTGTTGCAGCGCCGGGTGATTTTAATGGAAGTATTCTAAAGGGAGAATTTCCATATACATACACGCCAATAAGACTTCAATTGACTAAAGATTCAAGTAACAATATTTACGTAAAAATCTATAGAATCAATCAAGGAAGTCTTGATCTTCCGAGACTTTATTATGAAGTGCAATCTAGTAATGATCGGACGATAGAGGGTGATTGGATTGTAAAAAAGACTATAGATGACAGCTATTTTGTAAAAGGAGCTGAGAGTGCCCTAACGGTTTTATCTGGTGTGGGAGTTAACAATGAGAACTTTTATAAGATAGTTGTAAAGACTGATACCACTAATGACAGAATTGAATCAAGGCCTTTGAACTACACACTTGCGGAAGATACAAGCAAATCACCGGTGCCCGTAGGAATAACAGTAGTTGATAGAAAGCCTATAACAAGAACAGTTGATGTTGATGGTAAAACTATAGTTCAGAAGTCATCAGATATTACAATATCTTGGGAAAAACCGGCCAATTGGGATGAAATTAGGGCAAATACTGACGAAGATGAAGATGTTGTATACCACGTGATGTTTAATGTGAGTGAGAATGAGGATGATTCCATGCCTTATCCCGAGTTGAAAGCTGACGACACGGTATATGGATATTTTCCGTTGAAATACAGAAGAGGTTTGTATTTTTCATCAAAAGAAGTGAAAGAGAATGGGAATCGTTTAGAGTATACCATTAAGGGATTCGAACTTTTTAAAGGATCTTATTATGACAGTTTGGATGTAAACGGCAAGGCTGTAATAAAACAAGAGGTGATTCAAAACAATGAAAAATACCCGGATTATTTGCTGCCGAACAAGGTTTATTATATGCAGATGTATACTACAAGTAATTCCACCCGTAATTCAACAGATATAGAAAAAATGTCAGATAGATCGTTAACTATAAGTTTTACAACAAGGACAATAAATGAAATTGATGTCCCTCTTCCTAAAAATATGAGAGTAACTGCCAATGATGCAGATGTGAGTATTGGAGAAACGACAATTGTTTCCAATTATGTTGGCCTTCAGTTTGATAAGGTGGATTTAAACTGGAGCAATTACCTAGCTGATACAACGGTTTCAAAAGCAGTATATTATGATTTGTATATGAGTACCCGTACAGATTTGACCTCCTTCATAAGGATTGGAACAACAGAAAACTTGGAGGGGGATATTAAATTTGTTGGTGCAGAAGACACGGAGAGTACCTCTATAAGATTGATGATTAGAGAGTTTTCGAAAGGCACAATAGCCTATGCCAATTTTGGTTCAAAGCTTAAACCAAATACTACCTATTACTTTATTGCAAAGACAAGGTTGAGGGCGGATGGTATGGAGACAGAAAGAGAATCAGCCTATAGTGCTTTTCTTCCTGTTACAACAGTAAAGGGGGTAATGGGGGAAGCTGATGAAACATTAAAACTTCCGTACGCTCCTGTTGATTTTCAAATTGCTTTAGATGAAGAGGGAAACCAAATTCTTACCAGTACAAAGGTTACTTTTAAATGGTTAAGGGAAGAAAGTGATGTGGTGTACAATATTATATGCTCATCAAGAAAGATAGCTCCCAATGAAACAGAATATGAAGGTAATGGTGATGCTTTATATCAAAGCTTTATTGCAAACTTTGGTGAAATTATCCTTGATCCTTCTCTTGAAGATTTACCTAAAAACTTTGAATATGATCCCATTTCAAAGGAGTGTAGGTATACTATTGATAAATGGCTGTTTCCAAACAAACTATATTACTTTAGCATAAAGGCAATAAAGAAAATTGACAATACAATATACAGTCCATGGGTGTCCATACCGGTTACTACTAACCTTATTGAACAACCAGCATATTTAGAAGCAGTGGCGGATGTGCAATTAGGATTCTATTTTGACGATGGTGATATAGCGACTGAGGCAAAGGATTATAGTGTATATATAAAATCGGAGAAAGATTTAAGATTCAATCTTCTTAAAAATAACAAATATACTATTGCAAAGTTTGGTACATTAAGCTATGTAAGGTTGATAAATCTGCAAGCAAATACTTATTACGATGTAAGAGTATATAAAAATGATGACAGTAAATTGGTGTACACACAAGACGAGATTTATACCCGGGATTCCTACCATCAGCTTGAGATCAAGTGGAGAGGTCTTCCCCAGTATAGATATGAGGTTGCAATAAAGTCACCTTGGGATAATGAGTATATTTTGCTGGATGAATCAAATTTTGAGGAATACACAAATACCCAAGGTAGGATATTGCCTTACTATGGTGAAAAGAACACTAAGACCGATGGAACCGATTATGAATACTATTATGCTAGGATTAAGTCTGTCCCTGTAAGGCTAGTAGATGGAACCTATGAGAATCAGCCTTTAAAATCAAATACCAAATACTACATAAAGGTTAGAGCTAAAAAGGTAGATTCGGTGGATCTGGGGATTATATCCTATTCAAAATATCTAGAGCCCATTTTTATTAGGACAGATTTTAGTCAGGAAGATTACGATAGTGAGGATAAGGAGACAAAAACAGAAGCTTCATTTTGGGATAGAATCAAAAGACTTGAAGAGGCATTATTCTGGAGAATAAATATTAAGAACCAGGATGAAAACAAGTTGCTGTTAAAGGGAGACAGGGTAGTAAATGAAATAGAGAACAGTGGATCCTATATTTTTACTTTAGATATTTCTCATTTTGCTAAATTTGCTACCCTTGATCAGATATATATACCTGTTGAGATAATTAAAGCTTTAGAATTACAAAACAAGAGCCTTTTGATCAGGACTAATGGTGCAGAGTACAGTGTAAGGCCAAATACTTTTGATTTGAGTTTTAGACCGGAGATAAAGGAATTAAAAGAACATAATAATGTTAATGGCATCTACTTGACTTTAAATATAGGCCGCAGTAAAAAAGGCCAAGTTGCCATTCCTAATGGATTTGAAGCTATGTCTTATATTAATAACTTAGAGATTGATGCTATAGGAACTTCATTGACTTATACACAATTCAAGGGTCAGATACAAGATCGGATTTATAACAAGGATTCCGGACTTGTTCAAGAGAAGCTTGAAAAAATACTCAATAGAGAATTATCCGATTCTAAAGATTTGGACGATCTAATGAATGAGGCTATTAGTGATATTGAAATTGAACTCTCTGAGTTTATTTACTTTAAAATGGAAGGTGGGAAAGGAATTTCACCTATAACAATAAAAAGCAAAGAAATAAACAGTTTTCACAATCCAATGTTAATTAATCTTAATTATAATGATCATACAGGCTTAAAGTTGCCCTTTATTAGATATGACGGTAGCAATAAGTGGCAAAAGCTAAATCAAAGTACTGATATATCTTATAACAAGTTGGCATTTAATGTAGTAATGACTGGAGAATATGCTGTATTTGCACAAGAAGAGCCTGCAATTGATTTGTTGGAAAACTACGTTCATACACCTAACATAAGAATGCTCCTTTCTAAATATGATTTGAGTGGAGTTTTTGGAGACATGAGATCTTTTCTTCCTGAAGATAGCGTAAAAGTAAAAGAAATAATACTTTTATATGAAAAAATAATAGGTTTAGACCAAGGTGACAGTGGTCTTACAATTAATCAAAAGGCACAAAGGTATAACCTCGAAAGTCTTATAGCCTTCGGAGGAGTTGTAAGGGATGTGAGCAGACAGGAAACTGCTAAAGTAATAATGATGGTGTATTCGGCTAAAACAGGTGTTAATACAATTAGTCTTATCCCTAATAGCAGTAAAAAAGCTAAGGATATGTCCCAGGTAGATAATGCATATTATAAAGATGTTCTGATTTCTATAGATTTAGGGTTGATAGAGCTTAATGATGAAGGTAGATTTATACCTGATGGAACTATATCTAGGGCTGAATTGGCAACTTCCTTTGTAAAACTACTTAAGCTTACTGGAGATATTTAGCGGGTTGTATTTAAAAGTAAAAGTTTGTTACATCAAACCTTTTTTGACGTCTTCGTAAGATTACTGTTTCTCGATAAATAGAATTTCTAAAAAATAGGAGAAATTGATATGAAAAGATTTTATAGAGTATTAGGTTTAATAATATTATTGTCACTAATTATACAAAACTTTTCGGGGATAAGGGTATTTGCCTATGAGGTTGAAACTCCGAAGTCGCCAACGCGGTTCAGGGTTGAAAAGCTAAAGGAAAATCAGCCTCCCATAGGATTCGATGAGTTTGACAAATATTATGTGGATCTAAAGTGGGATATGGAAGTTACCGGCGGTGTTTTTTATAATTTGTATCTTCAGGAGGCAGCAAAGGGTTATAGGCCCGTTACTTCTCGTGTATTAAAGGAACGTGATATACCGGGAAGTGATAATTCTATTAGGCTAAAAGAGCTGAAGTCAGGAACCATATATAATTTGGATATGACTGCTTATCGGACTGAAACCGATGAAGGTAAAGTATATAAAAGCTTGGAATCAGCAATATCAAATAAAGTAAAGGTGCTCACCGATATAGATATTGCTGCTTATTCCCACAGAACAGATCAGATAAAAATCGAGTGGGATGATGTATGGGATACTCAAGGAAGAATATCATACAAGCTTTATATTTCCGAAAACGATTCATTTACAAATACTCAACCTATATACATCGGAAATTCACAGATAGGAGAAGGAAAAGCAGTAACAGTCAATGAGGAAAATGGAAAACTTGAATATATTCATAATGTTAGAGATGCGGGCAGAGTCTACTATGTAAGAATTGAACCGGATATAGGAAATGATGAAATTAAGAGAACACAATATACTAAGACGGTAAAGGCGAGCAGTTTTATACTGGTAAAGACTTCGAGAGTAGCATACTCAGATATGGGAGTAATCTGGAAGTTAGAGTGGAGCCCCGTTGTTACAGGTCTTAGTTCAAGTGGTATTAAGGTTGCTTATCAAATCTATAGAGGAACTATAGGTTCTAATACTCTAGCACAGTATATGGCAGAAACAGATGGCACAAATTTTTTTGTTACTCTGCCTGAGGGTGAAGTGAAGCAGTATTTCCTGATTAGGGCTATAGCGACTAAAGATGGTGAAGATATATACAAGGGAATAAGAATTGAATCGGATCAAATCATAGTAGAGGAACAGGAGACACCCTCGACGCCAACAACGCCCGAAATAGTGGATTTGTTTGAAAGGGTTGCTGGAGATGCGATAATAAGCTATGAAGAAGAACTGACTTCAACAGGCGCTACTATACTATGGAGAGCTCCTATAAAAGGAAATGGAGAGTTGGACAGTGACGTGACTTATGATATTTGGCTAGTAACCGACCCTAATACTTTGGATGCACCTCTTGACAGTGAAAAGATTGCATCTGACTTTATGGTTGGGTCAGCAAACCACATAATTAACAATAACAAAGTAATCGGGTATAAATATAGAGTTGAAGGTCTTACACAAAATTCAACCTACTACTTTAAAATTGTTGCTAAGAAGAAAGCTATTGAGAATGTAAATGGCGTTGTACAGAGTGTTACATATCAATCGGATGCAGCACTTAAGGTTATAATTACCCCTATCGATGAACCTATAGACCAGCCGGTAATTCCCGCGAGACCTCCTCTTAAAATAAAGGAAAATTCGCAAGGAGAGTATATGGTTACAGAGAATTCGGTTACTATTCAACTAAAGAACTTGTGGTATGAAAAGTTTAATTTTGCGGATAACAAATGGGAATACATTGCGAATGAAGAATTAAATAATATTGGCTTTGACAATCAAAATGGAACAGGTACTACAGTGGTAAATGATGTTTACTATAGAAAAGTGGCCTATGATTCAGGCGTTACTTTTGATGTCGGCTGTATTGAATATGTTGAAGGAATGAAATATGAAGATATACAAAAATTGCAGCCGGACAAGGTAACAAAATTTCCCACTACAGCTAATGATGCAACAGAAAACCCAAATTTGAACCCTGATGGAATGCGTCACAACGTAGTTATTGACTTAACAGATCTTGAACCTAACAAAATATATGTTATATGGGCTAGAGCTGTTAGGTCAAATGCCAACCTTGCCTCTGGTCCATCGGATCCAATAGTATTTACTACTTTACCTATTATTATAACACCAGTGGAAAAACCCGTTGTGCCGTATTTTAATTATAGTTTGGGCAGTGATAACTATATTGATATTGGGTGGGATATTGTACCAGAATATAATTATTATCTTAAGTATGGCTTAGAGGATAATGTAAATACTGCTAAAAACCAGATTACTATTACAGCTCAAGAACTTAAGGAGATTATCTACTATAGAGTAAAAGATTTACAACCGGACACATTATATTATTTCTGGATTCAGGCTGAAGCGGTTAATACGGCAGGTGAAAGCAGTAAATCTGATTGGAGTGATTCTTACGCTGTAAGGACATCGGAATTAATTCCACCTGAAACACCAAAGGGGTTTGGAATAAAAAACTCAAAGGATGCCATAACAAAAAACGCTATTACTTATGAGTGGATGATGGAAGAGAATATACAGTACATACTCGAAATTGCTAGCGATATTAATTACACTAATTCCTCAGAGTATGACGCGGGTATGGGTTCTGAGTATACAGTTAAGGAATTGTTATCCAATCACAGGTATTATGCAAGGTTATATGCCTATGATCCAAATAAGAAATTACGTTCTGAACCTACCCAGAGTATAACTGTACGAACTAATAGAAGTGGTGACGATTACGATTCGGATGAGGATATTGAGGATATTATAACCGGAGAATTTGTAGAAAAAGATAAGGAAATAATAAATGATACATGGAATATAAGAATAACCGGTGTTAATGCAGATCGTTTTGCACAGCGTGTTTTAACCGATAACAAGCTCGATTACAGACTAGATGTATCGACACCACCTTCAAAATGCAATGTGATAAGTATTTTAATATCCGATAAAGTTTTTAAAGCTTTAACTTCTATTGGTGAAAATTTAATTATTAAAACCAAAAAGGTGAATTTAATAATAAGACCGGGAGTTTTGACGACAAATATAAGTTATCCGCTGGTAAATATAAATTCAGGAGTGGACTATGAAATTACAATTTCGACCTCTGAGGTAAGTGGAGATGGCATAAAAAATATGGATGTCAAGCTAGAGGCTGGAAACTTCAAATTTAGTGCCCTTGAGGGAGCTAATAAAATTCCTGTTAATAAGGTATTAAAACCTTTAAAGTTTGAAGTTATGTATGATAAAGAAAATTGGTATAGTAACGGAAAGACTTCGGGTTTTGTGTATGATTCAGGTTTAACAACATGGACAAGAGAAAGTACTTTTGCGGTATACGATAGAGATACAAATAAAGGGAAGCTGACGTTCGAGACATTTAAACCTGGTGACACTATAGTAGCGCAATATGGCAATGACTATTTCGATGATATATATTACCATAGTTATGAGGCAGTTATAAATAATGTAGCAGCTGCTCATGATATTAAAAGTATAAATGGAAGATTATTTGGACCCGATTTGAATGCTGCTATAGGCGATAGTGTCAAATTGATGTTTGATGCTTTAGATTATCGATATGGAAGCAATTACATGAATGAGGCATTTAAATCAGGCTTGATAGGTTATGATGATATAAATTTATCAGGTAAAAATTGTACTGCTTCAAAGGCATATTCAATGATAATTAGATCCTTTGAAATTAAATCGGGAACAATACTAGGCAGTGAAAAGAAATCAAACTTTATAGCCAATAACGGATTTACAATTATACGTGAAGGAAAAGCTGTCTTATCTGATACTGTTGTTAACAGAGGTGAAATAATGTATCTTATAGAAAAGCTGCTTATATTCATAGGCGAAATAGATTAAGGTAATTAAAAAAATACTTTACAATTGCCCTTTTAAAAACATTTGAATTGGCAGATTTGTTGACATAAAGGATGTAAGTTTGTTTTGAGAACGGGTCTAATGGATTTAGTACTTCGATTGCTAAAAATAAACAATTAAAAAACTTAAAAAAAGCCCATAAAAAGAAGGATTTGAGGTATGCGATGGTGAATATAAATAGAGTGGTAGTATACATAATAATAATTAGCAGCATTACTTTTTTAAATGTGAATTTCTCATTTTCTCATGGACTAAATTTTACAATTGAGCAATTGGGGAACAATAAAGAAAGAGTTTTATTAAAATGGAGTCATGGAGATGATAGAAAAGGATTTGCCATTTTATATCACTATTTTGTAAATGGTAAGACTTTGCATATTGGATATGAACTGAAAGATGGTTATCCAAAAGAAGCATATATAGATTATGAATTGAACAGTGTTTTATATCCTATCAGGGTTAATATTCATGAAGTTGGTAAGCTTGATTATGATCCGTTTATTGATATTAAAGGCTTAGAGACAAAAGAGTATATTACACATCTACATGATGCCGGAATTATAGATGGTTTGCCCGATGGCAGGTTTTCTCCAGAAAGTCTTATCAGCAGGGCGGAATTTATGGTAATGATGGTTAAGGTTTTAAGAATTGAGGGGAAAACAGAAAATGTCAAAAGATTTTCTGATATAGACAAACATTGGGCAAAAGAGTATATTCTTTTGGCAGCGGATAACGGGCTAATTTTGGGATATGAGGATGGCACCATAAAGCCGGACAAAACAATAACCGTAGCAGAGGTTAGTACTATTTTAGCCAAATCATTTTCTTATAAGACTACAAACAACGCTATATATTCTAAAGTTAAGCAAGGTAAATGGTATAGTAGTTTTGTAAAGAAAATGTTTGATGTTGGGGTGTTAACTGTTAAAGACAGTATTTATAAATCTTTTGATGAAGAAAGCAATATTAATAGGGGAAATTGTGCTATGATGATAAGTAGAGCTATTTCAGCCTATTAATTGCAGAAGATAAAAGAATATATTGTATGTATATCCCATAATCGATAGGGCAATAATTTTAGTATTAGAATTGTTCATCGAGTGGGGGAGATATATGTGTATGTTAAATTAAGTAATTATTTCTTTTTGTTAATGTTTTTCACAATACTATTTACAATATTTTATACAGGAATATACTATAAAGAGGGAGAAAATACTTTTGCCCTGCAAGATGCTTTTTCAAGTACAGGTGCTAAATTTGTAAATAGCGAAGTTTATATATGGTCTTACATTGATGAACAAAAAAATAGTCCGGAAAATTTGTTGAATTTTGCAGATCAACTTGCGATTGACTTAAATATAACGAGAAATGCTCCTTTTTCAAATAAAACTGTTAGTAATGCTTTTATAAATAAAACAGATAGAATAGGGACCTGTTCTGACGGTAAGAGTGTTTGCGTTAGTACACAATTAAGTAAAGATAATTTGCAAAAAAGCAATATCTCCATTAATGTAATTAATGAGCTTTATCACCAAGATATAAATGATAGTGCTAGATTACTTGAAGAGAAATTTAAAAAATTCGGGTTAAATCCTAAGGTTAATACTTGTATTGTTGGATGCTTTGATGGTAAGCTAGACTATGAAGAAATGAACAGGATAAGCAAAATTATACTAAAGGATACAAAAGCAAAGGATATAAAGGGTATATACGATAATAACCTAATTAGCATATCGGCCTATTCTCCCTATATTGATAATACTATTGAGGTAGAGGGGAAAAGGTTAAATATGAATATAGCATTAAGATATAATGCTTATGAAGATAAGACGTACATATGGCTTGCGACACCTGTAATTACAATTGAATATTAGATTTTATTTAGCATTCCTGACTTTAAAGGAAGCACACACAAAAGATAAATTTATGATGAAAGGAAGAATTGACGTGCCCAAATTGATTGTTTCTGAAGCAAATCCATTAAGAGGAACTGTAAGAATAAGTGGTGCAAAAAATTCTGTTTTACCCATAATAGCTGCATCTTTGTTAGGTGACAGGGAAAGTATAATTGAAGAAATTCCGTACTTGTCTGATGTAAAAGTGATGTGTGATTTACTTAAATCATTTGGGGCAAATGTTGAGTTTTCAGATAGTAAAACCAGATTGAGAATAAATTCAAATTTAATAGACAATACTACAGCTCCTTACGAACTTGTAAATAAAATGAGGGCATCTGTTCTTGTTATGGGGCCGCTACTCGCAAGAATGGGCGTTGCAAAAATTTCTCTTCCCGGGGGGTGTGCCATAGGTTCAAGACCTGTTGATCTTCATCTTAAAGGGTTTGCGGCTATGGGAGCAGAAATTACCCAGGGGCATGGATATATAGAGGCAAGGGTAAATGACCGGCTAAGAGGCAGTAAAATTTACCTTGACTTTCCTAGCGTTGGTGCTACCGAGAATATAATGATGGCTGCAGCACTTGCAGAAGGCCAGACAATAATTGAAAATGCAGCAATTGAACCGGAAATAGTTGACTTGGCGACATATTTGACTACAATGGGTGCCGATATTAAAGGTGCAGGTACCGATACGATAAAAATAAATGGAGTTGACTCTTTAACCGGTGCAACGCACGCTGTTATTCCAGACAGAATTGAGGCCGGTACCTTCATGGTTGCAGCAGCTATAACAGGCGGAGATGTCAGAATAGAAAATATAGTTGCGGATCATCTAAAACCTATAACTGCAAAGCTTAGAGAAGCAGGAGTTGAAGTTTCGGAAGAGCTTTCGAGTTTACACATCAAGTCTGATGGGAATATAAAACCTATAGACATTAAAACTCACCCTTATCCGGGTTTTCCCACAGATATGCAGTCACAAATGACTTCCCTTATGACAAGAGCAGAAGGCACCAGTATGGTTATAGAAACAATATTCGAGAATAGATTTATGCACCTTGCCGAACTAAAGAGAATGGGTGCAAATGTGAAGATTGAAGGAAGAAGTGCTATCATTGAAGGAAGATCCAAATTGACTGGTGCGAAAGTCAAAGCTACAGACTTAAGAGCGGGTGCAGCACTAATTTTAGCGGGCCTTACCGCTGAAGGTGTTACAGAAATTACTGATATTGAACATATTGAAAGAGGGTATGTTAATATACATGATAAGCTTAAAGAACTTGGGGCTAACATCGAAAGAGTTGAAGAAAACTAGTAGTATGTGAAGAATTATAATATTTTAAAAAAAAGCAGTCTAAACTTATTTAAAAGCGGTTTAGACTGCTTTTTTTGTACTTAAAATGCCGGAATTTATAAAATACTTACCTAGACTATATAAATTTCTATATTAAAAAAGCTAAAACAATAGGTACTTCCTTCTTTTAGGCACCAAAATCGCAGTAACACTCATTTGGAACGGTTTCTAAGCTATAATCGAAGCGATTTTCCTTAAGAATAAGACTAAATTAATATTAAAAGCCAAAGAATAATTCAATCACATCCATCATATTTATAAAGATAAAACCAATAAGATATTATACTTACGCTATTCCTAAGAAAAAGTGAGAATGGGGATAACTATGAAAAAAGTAATTTACTATATCATAATTATGATTATCGTTACAATAATTCTCCCGATGTTAATTGTGAGAGGTTGCAATACCGTAATTGAGGATGTTAAGCCAAAAGGTAAAGTAGAAAAATCAGAAGTAAAAATAAAAGTATATATAAAAGACAAAGACAAAGTTGAAGAAATGTCTCTTGAGAATTATATAAAAGGTGTTGTTGCAGCAGAAATGCCTGTAGAATTTGAGCTTGAAGCACTAAAAGCTCAAGCTGTTGCTGCTAGAACCTATGCTTTTAGTAGAATTATGAACCTATATCCATCTAAAGATGACACCCATAAAGGTGCACATATCTGTACTGACTCAAAACATTGTCAGGCATGGGTAAATAAGGAGGATGCAATTAAGAAATGGAGTTCTATGAGTGCAAATAGGAATTGGAAGAAAATTGAGACAGCAGTTAAAGAAACTGAAAATCTCATTATACTATATGATAATAAACCAATTAATCCGCTATTTCATGCAAATAGCGGCGGAAGGACCGAGAATTGTGAAGATGTATGGGAGGGAACCGAGGTTCCATATCTAAAAAGTGTAAAAAGTGATGGGGACGATGATGATCCCGGTTTTGAGGTTGTTACTGCCTTTAAAGAAGAGGACATAATTGAAAGTTTAAAAGCCGATTATCCTGAAATATCTCTCAACGAGGCTGATTTATTAAGCGATTTTAGTATATTAGAGCTTTCAGAGGGTGGAAAGGTGAAAAAGTGTAAAGTTGGGAATATTGAACTTAAGGGTACAGATGTAAGAAATATACTCTCATTACGATCAACCAACTTTAAAGTTGAAAAAGGAAAAGAGGGTGAATTAAATATTACCACAATAGGATTTGGACATGGAGTTGGTATGAGTCAGTATGGTGCAAATTACCTTGCAAAAAATGGAGGGTCCTTTCAGGAAATCCTAAAGCATTATTATATGGGAGTATCTCTGGGTTCTTGCAGCAAAGTTAACGTAAATAAATAAGGCCGTTATGAAAACAACTCTCAAGAAAAATTTTTTGCCTTCATGTATATTGTTGCCATATGCGGAAACAATAATATATGGAGGTGGAAAAAGTGAATTTTAAAAAGTTATTTCCAGAAAAAAAAGAGTCACAGAAGAAAGTTTTGGATTTTTTTGATAAAAAAGGTTTTTATGTGGTATTAACCTTATGTATTGCTATTATAGGAGTAACAGCAGCACTGATAACTTCAAAGAACATTTCATCGTCAAAAAATTACACAGATGATGGAATAATTTCCGACGAGCCTGCAGGTAGTATTTCTAATAATGAAAGCAGCATAAGTATTGCTTCAATTCCATCAGATTTAGATGTGATAGGTAAAGTACAAACTGAAGCACCCAAAGCAACAAGTAAGGTTACACCGGAAAAGCAGAATTCAAAAGCCACGGCTGAACCGAAAGAGACAAATAGTACAAAAGAACCTACAAAAACGACAGAGACTCCAAAGAATAACAGTAATTCCAAAAAAGCATCGACAGACACAGAAGCACAGACAGTAAATGCTGCCGACAGCAAAAAGTTTTCAATGCCTGTATTTGGAGAAATATCTTTTGAGTATGCTCAAGATAAGTTAGTATATTCAAAAACCCTTGATGAGTGGAGATCACATGCCGGTTTGGACTTGAAAGCCGATAGGGGAACTCCTGTAAAAGTAGTGGCTGACGGTGTTGTTTCAGAAATCAAGAATGACCCTAGACTTGGAGTAACAATAATTGTAGACCATTTAAACGGAATAAAAACGGTTTATGCAAACCTTGCAAATGGCGATATGGTATCACCAAACCAAAAAGTCAAGCAGGGAGAAGTCATAGGTGCTGTTGGAAATACTGCAAGTTTTGAAGCAGCCGATCCTTCACATCTACATTTTGAAGTGCTTAAAAACAACAAGAATGTTAATCCATGTGATTATTTGCCTAAGAAGGCAAACTAAGAAACCCGATAGACTTTTTAGTACAATACCATTAAAAACCTTTTCTTATCTAGCATTGGTAAGAAGGGGTTTTTTTGAACTGCACTTTTATTAAGAAAAAAGACTTAGGGATAAAGAAAAAAACTTCCTATTCTCATATTTTGAAAACATTATCAAATCAAGTTCTTTCGTTATCCCAGAGGTAGGAACTTATATTTTAATCGTACCTTTGTATATTTTAAGCTCTTGGGAAATATAATTTATTATGATTAAGGGTTTAGCATTGACAATACTGATTTATTTTTATAGAATTATTTTATAATAGAATATAAATGGAAATATTTTTTGTTTTATTAGGGTATGTAAATATAAAGTATGTCATACTAAATATATCAATAGAATTGCGATTTTGTCTATCAATGCTTTGCTGCAAAATATAAAGTAATTAATTTTATATGATTTAATTATATAATATAGCGTAAACATACCGTTTTTTTGATTATTCTTTGTACAACAGTGTATTGAGACATAATTTATAAGTATTATCTCTAAAAAAACAAGGGGGTAATGAAAGAATGAAAAAGGAAAAGTGTATTACGCTTATAGGTCGTTTCTTATTTTTTGGCATGATTTTAGCTTCAACGGTCCTTTGTCCTATTGGATTTGATAGGATAGAGGCTGCAGAACAAAGTAGTTATGCAAAGCAAGTGGAAGATGTTAAAAACAGAGTCAAGTCGTTGCCAGTTCTTATTCTATCAAATACATATGAAAGAAGTAAGGACATAATGCAGGGTGATGTTAACAATGATGGTGGTGTTAATAGCATTGACTTTGCACATATGAGAATGAATTTGTTAGGAATGAAAGGTAGCGTGCTTACAGAAGATAATGTTTTAATAGCAGATCTTAATATGGATCGGAAATTTGACAGCCTAGATTTAGGGGTTATGAGGGGATATCTGCTAGGTAAAATAAGTGGATTTTCTGAAGTTGTTGCTACGCCAGTGAAGACAGTTGCACCGACTCCTGTACCAACACCTAGCAAGCCTTCAGATGGTGATGATTTTACAAATAGCATTGCAAAGGCATCATATTATGTAGCAGTAGGTGAGGAAGTCAATGGAAAGTTAAATTTTGCAGGGGATAAAGATTTTATGGTTTTTGAGCCTCCTGTTAATGGGAAATATAGAGTGGATATATTTACAAATCTTGATTCCACAATAGGGTATTTATATGTGGAAAAAGTGGAAGGTTTAAATTATTATTATAATAGTTTTAAAACATATTGTTCCAATGAAAGTTACTATATTGAAGAAAACTTATCTGCGGGCACAAAATATTATCTTGGAATTAAGAATTTAAGCGGTAAATCGTCTCTAGATTCATATACTATTAAGATTTCAAAGCTGAAATAAATGATAAGGCCGTTTACAAGTTGTTTTTTTGGAGTAACCTAAGCTAAAAATAATACTGATTTATAAAAGGATAGGTGTTGTGATTCCTATCCTTTTTTGTATTTTTAGATCAAAATGGCCGATGTATAAGCATTTAGGAAAGTTAACAAGACTTACTCCAAGTCACTCCACCTTAAGATATTTGAAGATGCTTTGTGCCAGGGATTATTTTCATCCGGAGCTTTTGAAATAAAAACCTTTTGTTTTATTGGGTCAGCCTGTATCCATTCCTGATTACCTATATATACCATTGTGTGAACTCCATTTGTGGTTACCATAATGTCCCCCTCCCTTATTTTTTCGTAGTCAGTACTGTTTAGAGTCTGATTTGATAAAATAAGAGTAGTGCGGTTTTTATATTCATTTCCAAGAGCTTCGGCAGATAGGTCGTTAAACCAACACTATCGTTGCAATAATTAACAATGTAATAGCAATTACATGATAAAGCTTTGGGATCTTTTTCATAAATACGCAACTCCTATCTTTCTTTTTTACAATTATATCTTATTTTCTTAAAATAATAAACTTCAGTGAAATAATGGCTTTTGGGAATAACTGAAATAAACATTTACACTCATAAGGCCGGCCTTCAATGCATATATATTATTGTGGAATTGGATAATTAGCCTAATATACAGAACAGATAAAGCTTTTTAATCATCATAATAGTATGAATAAGGGGGGCATGGTCATTGAAGGGTTATATAGAAGAAAGGGCTGTTGAACTTGCTAACTACATTATTGAAAGCAAGTCAACTGTTAGAGCGGCCGCAAAAAAATTCGGGATAAGTAAAAGTACTGTACATAAGGATGTAACTGACCGTCTGCTACAGATAAATTCAACCCTTGCGGAAGAGGCAAAGGCGGTATTAGATACAAACAAAGCGGAAAGACATATAAGAGGCGGGTTAGCAACAAAAGCAAAATATAAGGGAGTATAAAAAGTAAGAGTCGGGAAACCGACTTTTATTTTTTATTTGCTAACATATAAAAAATACAAAAATGTTAAAATATTAAGTTGCAATATTAAAATAATATGATAATATATTTATGATATGTAGTTCCTTTTCTATTGCAACGTTATAAAATATGTCCTTGTGTATGCGCAATTTAATGGGTAATTTTATCAAGTGCTATTAACTCGTAATATAAGAAGCTTTGAGAGCTAAAAGCTGCTTAAATTGAATTTTTTAGCATCGAAAGACTGGAAATTGGTAATGTTAAATAGAATTAGTACAGATAAGCGAAAGGGAGATGCACTTTGTTTGGTATTGGTCAGGATATAGGTATTGATCTCGGAACTGCTTCTGTTCTTGTTTATATCAAAGGGAGAGGTATAGTTCTAAGTGAACCTTCTGTTGTTGCTATAGATAAAAATTCTAACAAACTCCTTGCAGTAGGTGAAGAGGCAAGACGAATGCTTGGAAGAACACCCGGTAATATTGTTGCGATAAGGCCTTTAAGAGAAGGTGTTATTTCTGATTATGATATTACAGAGAGAATGTTAAAGCATTTTATTAATAAAGTATGCGGAAATAGAGTTCTCAAACTTGTAAGACCTAGGATTATTGTTTGTGTTCCAAGTGGGGTTACAGAAGTTGAGAAGAGAGCTGTTAAAGAAGCTGCTATGCAAGCGGGGGCTAGAAAAACTTATCTTATTGAGGAACCTATAGCTGCAGCAATAGGTGCAGGCATTGATATTGCAAAAGCCTGTGGAAGTATGGTGATAGATATCGGTGGTGGAACTTCCGATATTGCAGTAATTTCTCTTGGCGGAACGGTTGTCAGCAGTTCAATAAAAATAGCCGGAGACAAGTTCGATGAAGCAATTGTAAGGCATATGAGAAAAAAACACAATATAATGATAGGTGAACGAACAGCTGAAGAGCTAAAGATAAACATCGGTACAGTTTTTCCAAGAGTTCAGGAAGTTACAATGGATATTAG
>JAEZUI010000094.1 GCA_023421115.1 Bacillota bacterium
GCCTATGGGAACTCAATGGTTGCTGACCCGTTTGCAAAAGTTTTAGGCCGTTTAGAAGCGGATGAAGATATTTTGTTTACTGATATAAACTTATCCGAAATAGATAAAACAAGAAATGAATTACCGCTTTTAAAACACAGAAGAGAAGATATTTATAAAGTTTAAAGAATATAATTATGTTAATAAATTACTTAAAAACTATTTTGTATAAAGAATTTTGTACTTAATAGACAAATTTATGTATATGATTTTTCGGAAATTTCAAAAAGTTGAAGTAAAATAATTTTTGAGAAACATGTTAGGAATAAATGAAATATTATAAAAATTCAACCTTTACAGTTGATAAGCATTATGTTAAAATGTTTTAGGTAAAGTAAACCATTTGCTCAGTCCAAGGTTACTCCGGCCTTTTACTTAGCTAATGGTGATAACAATTAAAGGAGGATTTTGTAAATGCAAAAGGATTTAAAACAAGAAATAATTACTACTCACCAGCTTCATGAAGGTGACACTGGTTCACCGGAAGTTCAGATTGCTATTTTGACACAAAGAATTAATCATTTAACTGAGCATCTGAAAATTCATAAAAAAGATCATCACTCAAGAAGAGGTCTTTTTAAGATGGTTGGTCAAAGGAGAGGTTTGTTAAACTATCTCCAAAAAATTGATATCGCTAGATATCGTGTTATTATCGAGAAATTGAATATAAGGAAATAATGGTGAGCGGAGTAGTCCGCTCATTCTTTTAGTGGTCTGTTTATAATAAAGGTAATTGATTACCTTTATTTTTTAGGAATTTTATAGTAAGAATAAATACTCGTTACATATTTTTTATATAATTTATAAATACAATGCTTTTTATGTGGAATAATAAAAATGAATTAACTTTTAATGTTATATAAAAAAACCACTACAGGCAGTAGAAGGTAGATTGTGCGGCAAATGAAAATTGCCGATTTGCTGTAGAATCTACGTCCTACAGTCTGTGGTTAAGACAAGAGGAGGATAAAAATATGCAAAAAAGTTTTAGCATGGAATTAGCCGGACGTACCTTGACAATCGAGTCTGGAAAGCTCGCTCAGTTATCAAACGGTTCAGTAATGGTAAGATATGGTGATACCGTAGTTTTATCAAATGCAACTGCTTCATCAAAGCCTAGAGAAGGTATAGACTTTTTCCCATTAAGCGTGGATTATGAAGAGAGATTGTACTCTGTAGGAAAGATACCCGGTGGTTTTATTAAAAGGGAAGGTAAGCCTTCAGAAAAGGCTATTCTTACCTCGAGGGTAATTGACAGACCATTAAGACCGTTATTTCCAAAAGATTTAAGAAATGATGTAGCTTTAGTAAACACGGTCATGTCAGTGGATCAGGACAATTCCCCTGAAGTTGCTGCCCTGTTGGGAGCTTCAATTGCATTGGCGATTTCTGATATTCCGTTCAATGGCCCTGTTGGTGGAGTAATACTTGGACTTGTTGATGGACAGGTAGTAATTAACCCTGACGCAAAACAGCGTGAAAAAAGTCAGATGTATATTACACTTGCAGCTACAAGAGAAAAAATTGTTATGATTGAAGCTGGTGCAAATGAAGTGCCAGATGAAGTTGTGCTTGATGCCATCAAACAAGGACATCAGGAGATAAGAAAAATATGTGATTTTATCGATAGTATTGTAAAAGAAATAGGTAAACCTAAGTTTGAATATAAATCTGCTGAAGTGCCTCAAGAAATTTTTGGAGCAGTTAAGGAATTTGCATATTCAAGAATGAGAGAGGCTGTTTTAGCAGTGGACAAGCAGGATAGAGATGAAAAGATTTCAATTCTTGCCGAAGAAACAAAGGAGCATCTTGCAGAAACTTTCCCTGAAATGGAAGCTCTTATAAGCGAAGCTTTGTATAAATTAGAGAAAAAAGTTGTTAGAGAATATATCATAAAAGAAGGAAAAAGGGTAGACGGAAGGAGATTAGATGAAATAAGATCTCTTTCTGCAGAAGTGGGTATTTTACCGAGAGTTCACGGTTCAGGACTGTTCCAGAGAGGACAGACACAGGTGCTCACAATACTTACCCTTGGTGCTCTTGGAGATGTGCAGGTTTTAGATGGCATTGAGCTTGAAGAAACTAAAAGGTATATGCACCATTATAACTTCCCTGGTTATAGTGTGGGTGAAGCTAAAACTTCAAGAGGTCCTGGGAGAAGAGAAATTGGTCATGGGGCATTGGCAGAAAGAGCTTTAGAGCCGGTTATACCTTCACAGGAAGAATTTCCTTATACAATGAGGTTGGTTTCCGAAGTATTGATGTCAAACGGATCAACATCTCAAGGTAGTGTTTGTGCAAGTACTTTAGCCCTTATGGATGCAGGCGTACCTATTAAAAAGCCAGTTGCTGGAATTTCAGCTGGTTTGGTAATTGATGAAGAAAATCCAGATAAATTTGTTACATTTGCTGATATACAAGGAATTGAAGACTTTTTTGGAGATATGGACTTCAAAGTTGCAGGTACAAAAGAAGGAATCACCGCGATACAAGTAGATATAAAGGTTGACGGACTTTCCTATGATATAGTAAGTCAGGCCTTTGAAATTACTAAAAAAGGGCGATTGCAAATTATAGACGATGTTATACTGAAGGCTATTGATAAACCGAGGAAGGAAATGTCACAATATGCACCTAAGATAATTACTACATCAATAAATCCAGATAAAATAAGAGACGTTATTGGACCTGGCGGAAAGATGATAAATAAGATAATTTCTGATACAGGCGTAAAGATTGACATAGAAGATGACGGTAAAGTATTTATTGCAAGTCCTAATTCGCAGTCTGCGCAAAAGGCATTAATGATGATTGAAGGTATCGCTAAGGATGTTGAACCTGGGCAGATATATATGGGTAAGGTAATGCGCGTGACTACCTTTGGAGCTTTTGTTGAATTTTTGCCTGGCAAGGAAGGACTTGTTCATATCTCAAAGCTTGATAAAAAGAGAGTTGAAAAAGTTGAAGATGTAGTTAGCATTGGAGATGAAATACTTGTAAAAGTTCTTGATGTTGATAAGCAAGGCAGAATAAACCTTTCGAGAAAAGATGCAATGGATGATTCCAATGAAGGTAACGAACAACAATAAAAATCTATTTGCGAAGCGGAGGGTTTATGCTAAATCGTATAACGTTGGATAATGGCGTTAGAATTATTTGTGAGAAGATACCACATGTGAGGTCGGTATCTATAGGAGTGTGGGTAGGAGCAGGTTCAAGAAATGAGAAAAGAGAAATTAATGGAATATCTCATTTTATAGAACACATGCTTTTCAAAGGTACACAAAAACGTAGTGCGAAAGAAATTGCTGAGAGTATTGATAGCATAGGTGGTCAGATCAATGCCTTTACAGGCAAAGAATGTACCTGCTACTATACTAAAACCTTGGATACACATATTGATATTGCTATAGATGTTTTGACAGACATGTTTTTTAATTCGACATTTTCTAAAAAAGACATTGATATTGAACGAAAAGTAGTTATTGAAGAAATAAGTATGTACGAGGATTCACCGGAAGAACTGGTGCATGACTATTTATCTGAAACCGTATGGAAAAATGACTCTATAGGAATGCCTATTCTTGGTACTTACGACTGTCTTCAAAATATCGATAGGGATACAATTGTGAACTATATAAGTCACAACTATCTTCCTGAAAATACTGTTATAGCAGTTGCGGGTAATTATGATGAAAATGCGCTGATGGATAGCATTAAAAGAAATTTTGGGAGTTGGCGTTCGGATAAAGTACCGGTAGATCAAATTTCAAAAGCGAGTTTTAATGTCAGCAAGAAGGTTAAACAAAAAGATATTGAGCAAATACATATTTGTTTAGGCTTTGAAGGCGTTGAACATGGCAATGATGACTTATACTCGCTGCTCGCAATAAACAATGTTTTTGGGGGAGGTATGAGTTCGAGGTTATTTCAAAAGATTCGAGAGGAAATGGGTTTGGTCTACTCTATCTATTCATACCCTTCTTCTTATCGGAATGCAGGCCTTTTTACAATTTATGCCGGTATGAATCCTGAACATCAGGATACCTTTTTGAAGCTTGTTATGGAGGAAATAAAGGTTCTTGGGAAATTTGGAATATCACCGGATGAGTTGGCAAAATCCAAAGAGCAGCTAAAAGGAAGTTATATTTTAGGATTAGAAAGTACAAGCAGTAGAATGAATAGTCTAGGGAAGTCGGAATTAATGCTTGGGATAATTAATTCACCGGAAGAAGTTTTAAAGAAAATTGATGCGGTAAATAATGAAAAGGTGGATGAGATTATCAAGAAAGTTTTCCAGATTGAGAAAATTAGCCTAGCAGCTGTTGGAAATATAAAAGAAGATATCAATCTCGAAAAATATATTTAGGTCCTTTGCTTTAATTCTGACAGATATCTATGTTTAGGAACGATTAAGATATAAGTTCCAACTCTGGGATAACGAAAAACTTGATTTGATAATGTTCTCACAATATGAGAATAAAATGTTGGGTTTTCGTTATCCCTTAATAAATTTTAACAATTAATTAAAAGAGCTTTACAGTGTTTCACTGTGAAGCTCTTTTTTATGTAAAGTCTATGTGCGTTTTGCATGTAATATTTGTACGAAGCAGACAAGCACTTTAGATTTACAAAAAACATAAGATGAATTAAGTGGTTTCAAAAAATCTTTGCACAAAAAAAATGTGCTAAAGTTTTTGTATTCCGTGTTTTCGAGGAGAAGGGAGGAATTGCTAAAATGGCAAACAAAAGGTTCACAGTTTTAGGTGGGGATTTAAGAAGCGTAAAACTTGCAAACCTAATTTCAGCAGATGGCAACAAGGTTAACATATATGGGTTTAAAGGTGCAGGTTTTGAGATAGGGTTGAAAGAAAGCCCAAATTTAGAGCTTGCAATAAATGAATCGGATATAATCATAGGACCGTTGCCTTGTTCAAATGATAATGAGAATATCAATGCACCGTTTTGTCCCGATAAAATTTACATAAAGGATGTATTTAAAACAATGACAAAGAACCAACTATTTATAGCTGGTAGAATAAGTGAAAAGATTCTCCATGCAGCTTCTGTATATAGCGTATATTCTGTTGACTTGCTTGAAAGGGAGGAAATGGCTGTATTAAATGCCATACCAACTGCTGAAGGAGCTATTCAGATTGCAATGGAGGAAATGCCTATCACGCTTCATAATTCTAGTGCGCTTATCCTAGGGTTTGGGAGGATAGGGAAAATCTTGGCGAAAATGCTTTATGGATTAGGCTGTAATGTTTATGTAGAGGCTAGAAAATATTCCGATTTGGCATGGATTAAGGGTTATGGTTACAACCCTGTTCACATAAATGAAATTGGAAACTATGTAGAAAGAGCGGATGTCATATTTAATACAATACCCCATATAGTTCTTGACATAAATATGCTAAATAAAGTAAGAAAAGAAAGTCTCATAGTTGATTTGGCATCAAAGCCGGGCGGAGTTGACTTTGAGAAAGCAAAAGAACTGGGGTTAAAAACAATTTGGGCACTTTCACTACCGGGAAAAGTGGCCCCTGTTACAGCCGCAGAGTTTATAAAAGACACCGTCTACAATATAATTAATGAGTTGGGGGTATAGGTAATGCGGTTAGATGGCTTGAAAATAGGATTTGCACTTACCGGATCATTTTGCACTATTGGTAAAGTAATTCCGGAAGTCGAAAAATTGGTTAGTGCCGGAGCTGAAGTTATTCCTATAATTTCAGGCTCTGTTGATAGATTTGATACAAGGTTTGGCACTGCAAAAGATTTAAGATTAAAACTCGAAGGTATCACAGGGAAAAAAATTATTGATTCAATAATTGATGCAGAACCCTTTGGACCTAAATCACTAGTAGATATAGTTATTGTTGCTCCTTGTACAGGAAATACTTTGGCAAAAATTGCGTGCGGTATAACGGATACTTCGGTAACAATGGCTTGTAAAGCCCATATGAGAAATCAAAAACCTTTGGTAATAGCAATATCCACAAATGACGGGTTAGGTGCAAATGCAAAAAATATAGGATTGCTTTTAAATATGAAAAATATATTTATGGTTCCGTTTGGACAGGATGGACCTGATAGTAAGCCAAATTCAATTGTTTCAGATGAAACTTTGATACTTCCTACTATAGAAAATGCACTAAAAGGCAAACAGATTCAACCAATGCTTATTAAATATTAAAAAGCTTTTAAAATTTTGAAAGCGCAACAGAATAAAAAATTAAGAAATTATTTTATTAGGTGTTTCAGAAAAATTCATTAGTAAATAAATATAGTTCCAACCCAATAAAATCAGCTTTTTTGAAACACCCATTGACCAGTTGTTTTTTTGGAATCATCTAAAACGACAAAGTCTCTTGTAAAACTATACAAGAGGTCTTTTTTTTGGTATATTTTATGACACAAATTGAGTTAAAAATTCAAAATTCATCAAAATTATGTCTTATAATGAAAAAACCATAAAAATTAATTAAAAATTAATGAAAAGTTCATAAAATCACCATAATTAGTGAATTAGGTGCTTGAGAATCCTAAATAAACATGCTAAAATAAATATTAATGAAATAGTATATTTGAGCTTTGAAATTATTGTAAAAATATAGATATGCAAAATAGTCAGCTAAATGCGCAAATAAAAGAATATTTTTTACTTCACAAAGAATAAACTTTAGTATACAATAAGAATAGAGTTGTTTAAATTTCTTTGTAGTATCCATAATAATTTAATCGTAATAGGGTAATAAAATTAAATACTATTTGGGGGTTCAAAATGGTAGGATTAGATACTAGAGGGATTGATGAAATACTTTTAGAAATGGGTGTTTTGAAAATTACAGATCTAAAAAGAGCTTGGGACATCCAGCGTGAGAGTAAAGGAAACATTGAGGATGTTCTTGTCGAGCTTGGACTTGTGGCCCCAAAAGACATCATGATAGCAAATGCCACTAAAATGGGTATAGATTTTGTAGATCTATCTGCTGGCATCAAGGATGCAAGTATTCCAAGTCTTATTACAAAAAACATTGCACATCGATATAAAGTTTTACCTATTGAAAAAGAAAATAATGTTTTAACAGTGGCTATGAAAGACCCTACAGATATATTTTCCATAGATGATATCAGACTTGCTACCGGTCTTGAAATAAAGCCTGTCCTTGTGGATAGTAAAGAACTTGAAAAGTTTATTGTTCAGTTTTATGGTGAAGAAATAAAAATTAAAGATACCAAACAGGAACTGTTAAACGAAGAAAAAAATCAGGAACCTAAAGAGCAAGATTTTATAAAAGAAAAAGAAGATATGCTGCTTGATAACAGTACCTACAATTCAATTAAGCAAGATGTTGAGTTGCCGGATTTGGGTTTGAGCAATATGTCTAACACTTCGCCAGATAATTATGGAAATAATGATTACTCTGAAAATGGTTTGTTTAAAGACAAGATCGGTAATTTGCTAGTTAAATCGGGAGTTATTACACAAGATCAATTAGACAGAGCATTGTCCATACAATCTAAGAGTGGTGACCTTATCGGAAAAATTCTTGTCAAAGAGGGTTTTATTAATACAAAATCTCTTTATGAGTTTCTAGAGAAGCAAATGGGAGTTCAATTTGTTGATTTGGATTCAATAGAATTTGATGAAGAGGCTATAAGTGTAGTTTCTTACAATATAGCAAGAATGCATAAGTTGATTCCGATAAGTAAATCGGGTACAACTCTCAAAGTTGCGATGAGTGATCCGATGAATATCTTTTCAATAGATGACTTGAGACTAACTACAGGTCTTGAGATTGTACCTTGTCTGGCAGAGGAAGAGCTTATTATTAAGTATCTCGATGTTTATTATAATAAGTCTCAAAAAAAAGGACCTTCTGGCGAAAAGAAACTTGCAGAGTTAGATGAGGAAATAAAGAAAGTAAATGAAAAAATTGCTGTTGAGATAAAAGAGGCTGAAGAGGAAGAAGAAGTTATTGATGTTTCGAATCTAGAAAATGCTCCTATCGTAAAAATGGTAAACATAATATTTCAGAAAGCCATTGCGAGCAGAGCAAGTGACATACATATTGAGCCACAGGAAGACAATGTTTTGGTAAGATATAGAATAGACGGTCAGCTTGTTGAAATTATGCGTCATGATATAAAGATCATGCCTTCTATGTCTGCAAGAATAAAAATTATAAGTGGTTTGAATATTGCGGAAAAAAGAATTCCACAGGACGGTAGAATTTCTCTTGCGGTAGATGGTAAAAATTACGATCTTCGTGTATCTATATTACCTACAATGTTCGGCGAAAAAATAGTAATGAGGATAGCGGACAAAGATGGCTTCAATGTTACAAAAGAGCAGTTAGGATTTTTTGAAGACGATATGGTTAAGTTTGACAATATTATATCAAATCCTCACGGCATAATACTTGTTACTGGTCCTACAGGAAGTGGTAAATCAACTACTCTCTATACTGCCTTGAAAGAACTTTGTAAACCTAATGTTAACATACTTACGGTAGAGGATCCGGTGGAGAACACCATAAAAGGAATAAATCAGGTACAAGTTAATGTCAAAGCAGGGATGACTTTTGCAGCAGCCTTGAGATCGTTCCTGAGACAAGACCCTGACATAATAATGGTAGGAGAAATTCGTGACGGCGAAACTGCTGAAATTGCTACAAGATCCGCTATCACAGGTCACCTTGTATTTAGTACACTGCACACCAATGACGCGGCAAGTTCTATTACGAGAATGATAGACATGGGTATAGAGCCATTTTTGATGTCATCATCAGTTGTTGGAGTTTTAGCTCAAAGGCTTGTACGTAGACTTTGTCCAAAGTGTAAAGAAGAAGTTGAAATTGATGAATATACCAAGGATGTTTTAGGGATTGCTGAAGGTGAGGATGTTACAGTTTTCAAAGCAATGGGATGTCCTGAGTGTAATAATATTGGATATAAGGGCCGAATAGCCGTATATGAAATAATGGAAGTTGACAGAGAGATTAGAGAACTAATTGCTAAAAATGAAAATTCGGATACCATAAAGGATGCTGCCATTAATAACGGCATGAAAACCTTGAGGATTAATTGTGCGAGGCTGGTAAAAAATGGTACAACTACGATTGATGAAATGCTTAAAATAGCGTTTTCAAAAGATTAGATGAGAGGATGTAATTTATGGAAATTAATTCATTTCTTACAAAAGCAGTAAATATGGGTGCGTCTGACCTTCATATTTGTGCTGGTGTACCACCGGTTGTCAGGTTGCATGGTGACTTGATAAATCTTGATGAACCTATACTTACACCACATGATTGTGTAGAATTGGCAAAACAGTGCTTGAACAGCAGATTATACGAAACTTTTCTAGATGTCGGAGAAGTGGATTCATCTTATGCGATCCCAGGGTTGGCTCGCTTCAGGGTAAACGTATTTAAGCAGAGAGGTACCTGTGCAATAGCACTTAGAACAATTCCTCAAGATGTACCTAAAATTGAAGATTTAGGTTTACCGGGATTAGTTTATGATCTTGCTATGAAACAGAGAGGTCTTATACTTATAACAGGGCCAACAGGGCATGGTAAGTCTACAACACTAGCTGCTATGCTGAACTACATAAATACTAAGAGAAAGTGCCATATTGTGACAATTGAAGATCCTATAGAGTTTCTTCATAGACATAATAAGAGCGTTATTAATCAAAGGGAGATTGGTGCAGACACCAAAAACTATTCCAATTCTCTAAGAGCCGTACTGAGGGAAGACCCTGACGTTATTCTTATAGGTGAGATGCGTGACCAGGAAACTATTGCTACAGCATTGACTGCTGCTGAAACAGGTCACCTTGTGTTGTCCACTTTGCATACTATAGGTTCTGCAAAGACCATCGACAGAATTATTGACGTATTTTCACCTCATCAACAAGCTCAGGTAAGGACTCAGCTTTCGACAGTTTTACAGGGTATTATATCTCAACAGTTGATAAGACGTGCCGATGACAAAGGTCGTGTTCTTGCTACCGAAACTATGGTGTGGACGCCTGCTATAGCAAACTTGATACGTGAAAGTCGTACGCACCAGATCAATACATGTATCCAAACGGGATCACAATTTGGAATGTATACTATGGACACATGTCTTGCAGACCTTTACAAGCAAGAACTTATCGATTACGAAAGTGCATGCCAGTACTCAATCGATATGGATAATTTGAGAAAAATAATATCAATGTGAAAAAAGTACTAGTAATTTTGTCCGATATGTTGTAAAATATAATTAAATAAAGATTTATAGATATTTAGAAGAAATTAAGTTATTTTTTATTGTTTTTCTTGGAGTGTATTATTTGGGAGGTTACATATGTCTTGTCTTACGATATTATTGGTATTTTCAATAGTTCTTCAGCATCTCTTCCTTAATAATTATTTTCCAAGAATACAAAAATCTACATCGCATATATTATGTATCTTTTCGAAGTTGAATTCAAAGTTAAAGTATATTTTTATATTTGATCACTCTACAAATTTGAACATTTAGTTTAAAATTGATATAAATTAAATGCAGTTGATTACTTGGGGGTTGGAAAAATGCCAGTATACAGCTACAAGGTTAAAACTGAATCAGGAAAATTGTATTCAGGTGAAACTAAAATTGATAGCGTAGAAGAGCTAAGAAGGCTGCTTGAGGATAAAGGGTATACTCCTGTCGAGATAGTGGAGAAAAACGCTTTGACGGATATTAGCACTATAGGAGTATTCAAGCAAAAGGTTAAGACTAAGGATTTGGCTATATTCTGTAGACAATTTGCAATAGTACTTCAGGCTGGTGTCCCGATTGCTACTGCATTAGATGTTTTGAGGCAGCAGACAATCAATAAGACTTTAAGGGACTGTGTTAGTTCGATATATGATGATATTCAAAAAGGAATTTCCTTATCAAATTCAATGAAAAAGCATAGTATTTTTCCTGAACTTATGATATGTATGATTGAAGCAGGAGAGATAAGCGGACAACTCGATTTAGTTTGTGAAAGGCTTGCGACAAGTTTTGAAAATTCATATAAGATGCAAACAAAAATAAACAAGTCACTAACATATCCAAAAATTGTTTCTGTTATTGCTGTTGGTGTTATTTTAGTTCTGATGATTTTTGTAGTACCTAGTTTTGCAGGCATATTGAAAGATTTTAATACTCCGTTACCTATATATACCAAGATTTTAATAGGTGTCAGTGATTTTTTTAAAGCTTATTGGTGGGCAATAATAGGCGCTATAGTAGCTGTCGTTTCATTTGCAAGTTATTATTCAAAAACTTATGAAGGAAAGAAGTTAATTTCAACTCTTGCAATTAAATTGCCTGTATTAAAAGGTGTTACAAGGAATATAGTTACTTCTAGATTAACACGTACGCTTGGAACTCTTATGGCAAGTGGAGTTCTCCTTATACAGGCAATGGAAGTTGTTCAGAAAATAGTGGGTAATGTTGTTATTAAGGAGAGATTTGATGTTGTAATAGATGAAGTTAAAAAGGGAAAAGGGCTTACGCAGCCACTTTCTAACATGAAGTACTTCCCTGTTTTAGCAATATCTATGATAAGAATTGGTGAAGAATCAGGAAGTTTAGACTTTACACTTGAGAAAGCTGCTGATTTTTTTGATCAAGAGGTTGAAACCTCACTGGATAATTTAACAGCACTTATTGAGCCTACAATGACAATTTTATTAGCTTTGGTAGTTGGCTTTATAGTACTTAGTGTATTGATACCAATGTTCACAATCTATCAAACCATGTCAGCGTAATTCTTGCTTATAAATATCTTGTTCCAAAAAAGGTTTGGGGGGGGATTTTAAAATGTAGCTTTTAAGGAATGAGATAATACATAAGCACTTTATAAAAAAGACAAATTATAGGAGGGTTAAGTATGAAAAAAATGTTAAGAAACAAGAAAGGTTTTTCACTTATTGAGCTTTTGATAGTTATAGCTATTATGGGGATTCTAGCTGTAATTGCATTCAGTATGTTCTCTGGTATTCTTGCAAACACCACAAAGAAAGCAGACCAAGAGCAAGCAAATAACATCCAGAAGGCTCTAATTGCGTACATGGTTGACACTGGTGATGAAGCATTAACTCAAATGAAAACAGACCCAAACTGGGATGGTACTCCGACAGGCACTGTTACTAGTGGAACAACTACTGATATGGAAATAATATCTGCTCTTCAGTGTGATCAGGTGGTTAACGGTGAAACGTATGTGGCATATTTGAATCCCAAATCGGGCACTATACCTTCATCTACTGATTTTGATGTTCAATGGTCAAAGCATGATGGTTACCAAATAACAGTATATAAATCAAGGGCTAATGCAGAAGTTAAGCCAGTTGAGGATGGTGGAACTACTACAATAACAATAAAAGATTAACAATAAGAGACTAATCTAAATAACCCCTGGTCGATTTAATAGGCCAGGGGGAATATAAAAGGTGATTTTATATGATTAAAGGAAATAGAAGGGGATTTACCTTAGTAGAGATGCTTATAACAATTGCATTAGTTGGGATTTTGTCCCCGATACTTTTTTCTATATTTGTATTTGGTATACAAGACTATGCAGGTACAGACAAATTTATTGATCAGCAAAATAGAGTAAATGAAGCAATTAGATTTATCCGTCAAGATTATGAAGAATGTAAAAAAGTGACGGTTGGTAGGAATAGAGATACAGGAGATATTATATGGGTAAAGTTTGAATTTCCAGAAAGCTATGCGACTTTTGTTGCTCCTGCAACACCTGCACCAGCTCCTAAAAATAAAGTATGGACTTTTTATAAAGGAACAGGGACTTTATCCTTATATGTTGGCGATGCTGAACCTGTTACAAATTTTAATGATACTTCAATGGTATTTAACACAATGGTAGATGATTTAGATATTTCATCTAGCAAATTTGAATATTCTAGTTCTAGTGATACTTTAAAATTATACATAAAGCCTAATGCTAGTAATAAAAAGTATAAAGGTAGGAATATCAATAAGGAAATAATTACAGAGTTTTCTGTTAGAAATAAATACAAAGATGATGTAGACGTTTCTCCATTACCTACAGTAACACCAACACCTGTACCATAAACATGAGGGGGAGTTTAAATGAAGGATATTAATTTATTACCGGAAGATATTAAATCTACTACAACTTATTCACCTGCGGATTCAAAGACAGGTTCTCCTATTAAGGTCATAGTAATTATTGTTTTTATATTAATTGTAATTGGGGTAACATTAATAGCTCCTAGTATTTATACTAAAGCTTTGCAATCTCAGCTTGATTCAATTAATAAAGAAATTGAAAGTGAGAAGTATGAGCCCGTAAGACAAGTAAATGCTAAGTTGAGTACTGTTAATGGTCTTATTAGTTCTAAAGGAGATATTATGGATACTATTGACAAAAAGTCGTATCCTTTAAATGAAGTTTTAGTTTCTTTAAATGGTGTTATTCCACAAGGATGTCAGATTACCAAGGTAACGTATAATTCAAATAAGATTGATATTAGTGGTATTGCAAGGGATAGAATGGCTGTAGCTGAATTTGTTGCAAGAGTGCATAGGTTGGATTTCTTGAATATTACTGGTAGTGTTAAAATTGATACTTCTAATGTATTTAATTTATCAGTTGAAGTGGGTGCGAAGACTACTAGTGTGGATGGAAAGGAAGGTAAATAACCATGTCCAAGGCAAAAAGAGATATTGCTATATTGACTATTATAGGAATAATATTTTATGCAGCAATATATTACAAATTTGTTTTAATAGATGCAATAGCAAAAGTTGAGGATATAAACTCACAGATTGAGATTTCAGAGAAGAAAAAGCAAGCATTAGAAAACGATTTAAAAAATCTAGATCAATTAAAGAGAAGTTTAGAAATGAAAACTGTGCAGAATGAAAGAATCGGACATTATTTATTGAATGAGGCTAATGTTTCCGATAATCTTGATTTTGTTGATAAACTAATAAAGTTATTTGAAAATAGGATAAGCGAAGCTACAATTAATGAACCAACTAAAAGTGTTTCTGAGAAGACTAGTACAGAATACTATGAGTTTAAAATTAATTTAAAAGCTGCACTTACATATGATCAGTCTATGAACTTGATTAATTATCTCGAAGGTGGTAATCAAAAAGTTAAGATTTCCAAATTTGATATGACTCCAGCTAATGCTAATGATATGGCAAATGTATCGGGTGTACAAAATACTGCTATTGCTGATAACTTTTCAATAGATATGTCAATAAATTTATATTCTATGAATTTGAGCAATTTGGATAAAGTATATGAATATAGTCGTCATAATTTCTTAAAACATAACCCAAGAAGTGAAGATGGTATAATATTTGCACCTAATTCACTTACTTCAAGCACAGCAAATAGTTCAACTCCGAATTGGGAAGAAGTTCAGAAAAAATTTTCCTCTGACAAGGATATAGAGATTTGGGTTGAAAGTTTCCTTGCAGCTGGATCAAATTTTAGAATTTATGGTAAAGGTAGTTCTATTCCTATTGGTTTTAAATCTAAAGAAAAAGCAGATGTCAAAATTACTTTAGCAAAAGAGGCATATAATGTTAATGTAGTTGATTCTCATGGACATACATACAAACTTAATGGTAAGACCTCAAGTGATGATATTAATCTTTTTATAAGATCAGATTTCCCTTATTCTATTAAGGAAAATGTAAATATTGCTGCTAATATTCAGATTATTAATGATTCGGGTAAATATGTAAAAGTTTCATTAAATGACAAAAATAAATGTATTACATTGAGAGATAGAAATGGCAATAAAATTAGTGGGAAAAATGATGCCGAGAAGGTATTCATTTTATAGGTGATATCATGAATAGATTATTAAAAGCAAAAAATGGGATGACAATGATAGAAGTTATTATTTCGATAGCACTTCTGAGTGTAGTTTCTGTGCCCTTGATAATTTCATTTATGAATTCATTGAATATATCAAGACTTTCAAAAAATCAAATAGAAATAAATGCAGTTACTAGAACTATTAAGGAGACAGTAACTGATGGATTTTATAATAATTTGCCATTAAATGATTTTGATTCAGATGGTGACATAGATTTGTATAGAGATTTTCTTTGTGATAGCAGCGGTGTTCCTGCTACTTCTGGTGCAATTCTTTATCGTGTTACGCCTAAGATTGATGTACCTGATAGCAACTATAAGTTTACAATTCTTTATGACTCTGCAAATTTTCATAATCCAGCATATGAAGATGTCACTAATGTATTGATAAAAATTTATAATATTGATAATAAGATTGTTAATAAGTTGAAGATAACAGTACCTTTTTGATAGCAATTTTAGTTTTTTTTATTTTTGTGAGGGAGAGTGAGTAGTGTGAAAAGAATATACAAAAACAAAAAAGGTGCTTCCTTAATTACAGTAATGATAATATTGACTGTGTTGACTCTTTTAAGCGTTGTATTAGTAGATATGTCTATTCAAGGCTTGGTTCTTTCAAAGCGTAGTAAAAATATTGATTTTGCATATTATGCTGGTGAATCATCAATAGAAAACTGGTTTTCTGAAATAAAAAAACTTCTAAGTGATCCAACTGTGGGAAATGATTATCCTTCTGGTTTTGTTGATATTACTCTTACAGGAGGTGTGGGACAAGCAAAGTCAATTGAAAATTATGCTAATTGGTTAATATTTCAAGAATTCAATTTAAATAGTTTATCTACTCAATATATAGACATATCTAATGTAGCGTCACCAGTAACATCTTTGTCTGGTGATAATTTTGCTGAAGTTGAATTGGAAGGAGTAAAGATTGGTGATGTAAGAGTAAAAACTGCTTCAAATGACACCATAATTGTTTCTATAGAACTCGTTGCTGTATCAAACTATTTTCCTGCTTCTAGTCCATATCAGGCAGGAAATAAACAGATATTTGCTAAACGTGACTTTGAAGTTAAAATACCCCTTCCTTCAGAGGGTTTTTTAACAGGAGCTATTTTTTCAGTTAGAGATTTTTATGTTAGCGGTGAAGATAAATCTAATAGTGTTGTAAATGTCAAAGGGGATGTTAATGTATTTGGATCATTCACTCCAAATTATAAAAATCCATCACAACATTATTATGGTGGTATATATGCTCTAAAAAAAGCAAATTTGAACATTGATGGTAATGCATATAGTAGAAGTTTTATAAGAACCGGACGATACGCAGCTAAATATGGTTCCTATTTTACAGATACAAGTTATAGTGATAGCAGTGAAATTAGAATAAAAAAAGATGCAGTTGCTCAATCTTTGCAGATATTTGGTTCGGATGATAGGGTTGTTGTATATAGAAACGCGTATACTTTTGATGATTTGGAAATGAATGGACTTGAATCTGTATTAGCTGTTAATGGTAGTTTTTTTGGATTATCAAGAGGTGGTTCTCATGATAGTCATGATGAATCAAGTGCTATTGTAAACAGTGCTATAATTCACCATGCCTATACTACAGATCTTATGAATAGAGCAAAGAAATCAAGGATAGTTGTTAATGGTGATGTTATTCTTGGTGGGGGTACCTTTAAAGTAGTTACAGAAGATGAAGCAACAGTGGATAATCCAGTTGGTAGTAGAGTTGGACAGATAGAAGATGCTTCAATTGCTTGGCATAAAGATGAATATCCTTATTACAAAGAGTTCAATGCAACAGGAAGTTGGTCAGATGAAGGTAATTATCATAATGCGTTGAGACGCGAATATAGAATAAATAATTCAAATATTTCTGGATTTATGAATTTGTTTCAAAAGTGGTCTATAAAAGGAAATGAATTGGAGATTGATGATTGGCTTAGTCAAATAGACAGAGAGAGGAACAACATAGCTCCTATTACTTTCGATGATTCAAATCCCACTAAGATAAGAGGATATTGGAATTATGAAATTGCAGCAAATGGGAAAATTTATCAAAAATTTAGACCTGGGTACGCAGAAAATCCATCTAGTTCAGATTCAGAATATCGTCAAGATTTGTTTGTAAATAATTCAGAATATAGAATTGAAAATATTTTTGACACAAATAATAAACTAACATTTGGAGGTGCGTATTGGAATTCTATTAATGGTGCACCTGCTGGTGATTATGAAAAAATATTTATGAATCCTGGTGCAAATCTTGATAATATGCTACAAGAGTTAAAAGCATATGTTGAACAGCTTGCATCGAGAGAATATGGTACAAGTGAATGGGATGCTAAGGATAATGGAAAGTTTAATGAAATGCTTAAAAAATTTGATAATACATGGTCTAGTGCAGCAGCATCTAATCCGTATTATTTGCTTATAGATAAAACTGAGTTAACCAGTTTAACACCTTCTATTGATAGTATTGATATTAATGATGCTTTTAGAGATTATCATTGTAATACTACTGGAATGCCAGATCCAATTGATGTTTATAGTGAATGTGCGGTTACTCCAAGAGATAAAAAGTATTATCTTCTCGTAAATAAAAATCCAGAACTTGAGCTAAAAATATCTGGTCCTTATAACGGAATAATTTTTACAGCTGGACGTGTGGTATTGGAGAATGGAGCTAATATATATGGTTCGATAATATCTGCTGGTGGTGGATATTATGATGGTGTAAACTTTAAGTGTTTTGATCCAACCTCCTCTGATGTGAACTCTTTAAAAGTTAATTCAGAGAGTGATGTTGAGAATAAACTGGATGATGGCGATTTGGCAGGAATTATTTTTAAAGCAGGAGCAGATAATGAGGAGGTTTATATTGACTTTTATCTTGGTGCACCGACAGAGCAAGATGTTATTGATGCTGCTAAAGTAATTAATTCAGGTCTTGTGCCTACTGGTGAACCGGAGGATTATTATTTAAACAGGGCTGCAAGGTTAAATCTTTTGCAAAAGTTTAAAGATAATTCAATAGATTTGTATAACATATTTTAATTATGAGGTGGAGCGAATGAATAGGAAAATGAAGTTAGTTACTGCTATAACACTAGTTACAGCAATGATAATGAGTACAGGTTGTTCGATATTGTTCAAAAAGGATAAGCCTGTTGAAGAAACAAAACCTAAAATTGAGACACCTGATACAAGTGAGGCTGAAGATAAAAAGGTTCATGAAATTGTCGACAAGTATTTTACTACTTTATTTTCTAAACCTATTTCGGATTATGATCAATATATAGTAAGTGGTACAATACCGGAGGATATTCAGTCGCTAGTTGCAAAGAGAACTATTGATGAGGCAAATGGAAATCCTGAAATAGGATTACATTTACCAAGAATAATTGAAATGAATGGGCTCAATATTATAGGGTATGAAATATTAAAAGCTACAGATGGAAGATCAAAAATAGATACTCATTTTATTGGCAAAACAGGTGAAAACTTTTTGTATTATGTACAAATAGATATTAAAGCTAAGGTTCTTTCAGAAGCAGATTTTTTAAAGTATTATGTTCAAAACCAACAAACAAAAGTATATGAAAAAATTGCAGCTGCAGTTGTTGATGAAAACTTATGTGACTATATAAAAGTTCAGTTAAAATACGATTTAGAAGTTACTAAAGAGGGTAATGATTATAAAGTTGTAACACAAAAGGAAGCAAACTATAAGCCTGGATTAAAAAACAGATTATTTAAATTAAATAATGAATTTGTTGAAAGAATCTCTTATCTTGATATTAATAAGGATGAGGAAAAGAATATTTTCGAAAGTGAGAAGGCGGTTATTGATAATTTATTTAAAAATCTTCTGCTTATTGATAAAGAAAGAATGATTCTTTTGAAAGGTAAATTTGATATTAATAGTGTTGAATTTGCGAGTTTCCTTACGTTGATTGGTGTTTCTCAAAAAGATGGAAATGACCTTATGCTAATTGGTGATAATTATAAACAAAAGTTTAGTTGTAGTTCGTTCCCGCTTCAGTTGAATATGGAGAAGATTAATGAGTATAAAAACATTGATATTCAAATACATCCAGGCTATTCTGAGAAGACTAAAAGGTATTTTGTTTCCTTAGATGCTTCTGTTATTCAGTCTAATGGTATGGTTGGTGAAGAGGTAATATATAAATTTGATTATTATGTTACTTTGACGAAAGATAACGACAAGATATTAGTTGATGGTTTTGAATTAAACGAGTATTATAAGAAATAGAATAATTTTAGTAGTTTGAGGTAATGTTTATTTAGATAATAATATTGAGGGATGAATTGTGGGTTGTTCCATAGTGCATCCTTTTTTATTTCTTAAAAAGGGAGCATTGATTAAAAAAATAAACGCTTCAATTTCATTTTATATTTTATATTTTATAGGTTTTTGAAAATAATTGGTCAGCAGTATTTATGTGGGTGATTCTAAAAAATTACTGTACAATTGATAGCTCAAAAAATCCGATGGGCTTTGTAACCTTGTAACCTAAGTGTTTTCTAGGTTATTTTTTGAATTAACCTAGATATTATTTTTTAATTGTAATAATTTTGTTATTATTATAAATACTAATATTGAGATAGACTATAAGGATGTGATAGTTATGAATATTGAGAATAAAGTTACATTTAACAAAGCTTCTATTGTTGAAGAAAATATGCAGAAAGAAAAAAATGAAGATATACAAGATATAAAAGAGTTTGGAAAGACAACAGTTACAAATGAGAAAGGAAATATTCATTGTTTAACAGTTATAGGACAGATTGAAGGGCATATTGTTCTTCCCCCTCAAAATAAGACAACAAAATATGAACATGTAATACCACAATTGGTAGCAATTGAGGAAAGTAGAGATATAGATGGATTATTGCTAATTTTGAATACTGTAGGGGGTGATGTTGAGGCCGGGCTTGCAATAGCAGAAATGATTGCTAGTATGTCAAAGCCTTCAGTATCACTTGTATTAGGAGGAGGGCATAGTATCGGCGTACCAATGGCAGTATCAACAAAATTTTCATTTATTGCACCTTCCGCTACTATGACAATCCATCCGATCAGATTAAACGGTATGGTAATTGGTGTTCCACAGACATTTGAGTATTTTGATAAAATGCAGGAAAGGGTTGTGAGATTCGTATCAAAAAACAGCAAAATATCCAGCGAAACTTTTAGAGGACTTATGCTTAAAACTGGAGAATTAGCAAATGATGTTGGAACAATCTTATTTGGAGAGGAGGCAGTTAAACAGGGGCTTATTGACGGGACAGGAGGTCTTTATGAATCATTAAAAAAGTTGTATGAACTAATAGATTTGAAAAAGAAAGACGATGCTGATTCATACATAGATACAAAGGAGGAATTACAGTGATTCTATACTCTATTATTCCGATAGATGTGGTTTTTTGTAGCTATGATATGAATGTGTATAACTTTATTGAGCTTGAATATGAAGGAGAAAAGGTGGAAGTAACACCACTGTCAAACAATACTTATAAGGTAAACAGGATAATAAGTACAGCTCCAAAAGTGTATTTGAATCCTAAATTAATGCCGGGTAGTATTATTGAAGGTCCTATATAAACCGTTCTTCAGCTCTATCGGTATGAAATGGTTATGGAAAAAGCCTCAAAAATGTGTTATATTAGGTGGGGAATATTTTTTCGTATTTACGCGGGGGTGTCAAATTGAAAATCAAGAAGGTACAAAAGAAGAAGTATAGTAAGAAGCAAAGTGGCATATTAAAATATAATCATGAAATCATAGGTATTTTGATGTTAGCTTTTGGTATTCTAGTTTTATTAGGGATTTATTTAAAAGGGTCAATAGGTATATTCGGTGAGTCAGTAAAAAGCTTTGTATTAGGCCTTACTGGACCTATTGGGGTTATTATACCTCCTATTTTAATTGTGTACGGGGTATTGGTGATATTTAAAAAGAATAGTGATAATGTAAACACAAAGCTAATGTATATTTCAGTACTTATGCTTTTGATAGCTGCGTTGATACAGACAGGCTTCTATAGAGAAGAAGAATATATTAATATGAGTATTATGAATTATCTACAAAAGTTCTACATTGACGGTGTTGATATACAAGGTGGAGGTGTGTTTGGTGGAATAGTGAGTATTCCGTTCTTGCTGCTATTCCAAAATTTAGGTACTATTATTATTCTTAGTACTATAGCTGTTGTTGACATAATCCTTCTGACAAATATATCTATTGCAAGAATATTTATAAGCCTTAAGAATATTCTATTTGGTACATTTGGAAAGATTAAGGAAAGTATAAAGCTTCCTGAATCTAATAAGCAAAAAGATGAAGAATTTGAGCCTGATATAGTGATGAATGGTAAAAAGCTAGAAAAAAGCAAAGTTATTGATTTTAGTCTTAAAAAGAATGAAAGTGAAGCAAAAGATGAAAAGAGCAAATTAAAAGAGGAAAAAGATGAAGTAGTAAAGCTGGAAATTAACGATTTTAAAAATAATGAACATGTTGTGAAAGATATTAAGAAAAAGGAAAGTCATGCTGCTGAGATGGAAAAGATTAAGGACTCGGTTAATAGAGAAATAACCCATACGCCTAAGTTGAATGTTGATTATAAATATCCAGATGCTATTCTATTAGAAGATAACAGGGGTTCTTCAGGCAATTCTACAAACTTTAGAAATGCGGCTCTAAAAGGAGCAAAAAAACTTGAAGAAACTCTAAATAGCTTTGGTGTTGAAGCAAAGGTGGTAAATGTAAGTAGAGGGCCAGCAGTTACAAGATATGAACTTCAGCCAAGTCCTGGAGTAAAGGTAAGTAAGATAGTAAACTTAGCAGATGATATATCGTTGAATCTTGCAGCATCGGGTGTCAGAATTGAAGCTCCTATTCCTGGTAAGGCTGCAATTGGTATAGAAGTGCCAAACAAAGAAGTGGAAGCAGTGTTTCTAAAAGAGGTTATTGAATCAAGTGAATTTAAGGACAACCCTTCAAGGCTTAGTTTTGCGCTTGGTAAGGATATTTCAGGCCAGAATATGGTAGCAGATATAGGAAAGATGCCGCATTTGTTGGTAGCCGGAGCTACAGGTTCAGGAAAGAGTGTATGTATAAACAGTATAATAGTAAGTCTTTTATATAAAGCAAATCCTAATGAGGTAAAGTTGCTAATGGTAGATCCTAAGGTTGTTGAACTTGGAATATATAATGGAATACCGCATCTTCTAATTCCGGTTGTAACTGATGCGAAGAAAGCAGCGGGAGCATTGAATTGGGCTGTTCAGGAGATGGTGAATAGGTACAAACTTTTTGCCGATAAAGGGGTTCGGGATATTAAAGGATACAATGCGATTGCTAAACAGGATGAAGGTGAAGAGCCTTTGCCTCAGATTGTAATAATAATTGATGAGCTTGCAGACCTTATGATGGTTGCTCCAAACGATGTTGAGGATGCTATATGTAGACTTGCTCAGATGGCAAGGGCAGCGGGTATGCATCTTGTAATAGCAACACAGAGACCATCGGTAGATGTTATAACCGGTGTTATTAAGGCAAATATTCCTTCAAGAATTGCTTTTGCAGTTTCGTCTCAAGTGGATTCTAGAACTATATTAGATATGGCTGGAGCCGAAAAACTGCTTGGTAAAGGAGATATGCTGTTTTATCCTGTTGGAGAGCCAAAGCCTATAAGGGTAAAGGGAACTTTTGTATCGGACAAGGAAGTTGAAAGTGTTGTGGAATTCATTAAAGCACAAGGTGCAGTTGAGTATAACGAAAATATTATAGAAGAGATAAACAGTGAAAAGGAGACTATAGAAGTTGATTCTGGACATAATGACGAGTTGCTCCCACAAGCGATAGAATTAGTTGTGGAGGCAGGTCAGGCATCAGTTTCATTGATACAAAGAAAATTTAAAGTGGGTTATGCAAGAGCTGCAAGGATTGTTGATCAGATGGAGGCTAGAGGTATAGTTGGCGGGTTTGAAGGTAGTAAGCCAAGACAGGTTTTGATTTCTAAGCAGCAGTGGCATGAGCTTAATATGAGGAGCGACGTTAGCGGAGAATGATTAGACCACATTGGATAAAAGGCATACAATGGAAACTATATCGGTATACAAGTTTTCATTGTATGCTTTTTGATATAGGAATTAAATTACTAATGTTGTTTTTGTTTTATTCTATTTATGCTAGTTTGGATATCTTCAGTTTCGGGATTAATCTCCTGTGCCCTTTGATATGAATCCAAAGATTCACTATATTTACCTAAATCCTCATATAACATACCTAATAGATTGTAAGCATCAGAATTTGGAAGGATATTAATAGAAGTTTTAAGTATTTCAATAGCTTCTTCAAATTTGCCCTGTTGAGCGAATAGTTTGCTATAATCCTTATATATTCTTATATTGCCGGAATCAAGTTTTATTGCTTCATCATAGCACATTGAAGCTTCTTTATATTTTTGCTCGTTTGCCATAATGTTTCCTAACATATAGTAAGAAAAAGAACTATTAGGGTTTTTGTCTATTGCTATAGCTATTTGCTTAACAGCTGCTTTATAATTTCCTCTTTTAGAGTATAAGATTCCTAGATAAGTATATGCTAAATCATTGTTTGGAAAATCCTGAATTATATTTGTGCAAATTGAAATGGCTTCATCGTAATTTCCTAATTCGTTTAATATGATTGCTAATTCAAAGCTGGCATCTAAAAAATTTGGATTATTCATAATACTAGTCTCAAACATAGTTTTTGCCTTTATATAATTTTCTTTTACTTCATAGATTAGTCCCATATTATAATATGTCAATGCTAAATCATTTCTAGACAATCCAATATTCAGAGCTTTTTCATAAAGAGAAAGAGCGTTATTATATTGCTCTTTTGCACAAAGAGCTGAAGCAAGTGATACATAAGTTTTGGAAATAGAAGGATTTATAATAAGTGATTGATTGAAATATTCAATAGATTTATCGATTTTACCTTGATTATAGTATTCTCCTCCAAGAGTATTTAAAGATGTAGGAGAATTTGGATTAACAGAAAGCATATATTTGAATAATGTTTCAGTATCTTTCCATTTAGAAGAATAGATATTTGAAGCAGTTATTTCACCAAACGATAAAAGAAAAAAAAGAATAATAATTATAGAATACTTAATTACTTGTGTTTTTTTTACTTTTGATAGATTACTTATGAGGACCATAAAGCAAATTAATATACCTATAAAGGGAAAATAAGCATATCTATAATAAGCTATTGAATCTGTTACTTTTATGATTCCTGAAGTAGGAAGTATTGAAATTATATAGAACAAATAACCAAGTAATAAAGTTTTTGAACGACGATAGGTTAATACAAAAACAATAATGAGCAAAATAGTTAAAATAGCAGGTATTAAGTAAGATGAATTACTTAGAGAAATTGGATGGATAAATTCATAGTAAGATGATAAATTAGTAGGTATTAATAATTTCCATAAATAAAAAATGTTATTAAAGCAGATAAGCAAAAAGATTTGGAGTATATTTAGACTTTGTGGAAGTACTTCAATTGAGGCGGTATTCTTTTGAGAAATATATGCTACTAAGGTAAAAATAGCAGATATAATAAAGTAGGGGACTTTTTCTATTAGTGTTAAAAAGTTAACCCTATTATACCAAAAGTAGTCTAGGAGTAATATAATAATGGGAAGTGATACAGCTATAGGTTTTGATAATAATGCAAGAATAAAAACAGCTATTGAAGATAATAAATACTTCTTATATGAAGACTTTACATAAATTATATATAGTATCAATGATAATAGGAGAAAAAAGGTTGCTAATACAGATTTTCTTTCACTTATCCAGGTAATTTCTTCAATAGTAACTGGATGGATTCCAAATAAAACACCGCCAATAAAGGCAAGCCAAATTTTGTTAAACATAAGGTATAAAAGCAATAATACAAAAAATGAATTGAGTATATGAATACATAAACTGGTTATATGAAAAACATGTATGCTGCTTTGGCTACCGCCAAAAGAAACATCAATCATAAGTGATATCATAGCAAGAGGCTGATAGTATCCCATAACAGTTGAAGGATTAAAAACTTCAAAAAAGAACTGTTTGGCTGAAGCACAGCTTGGATTTTGGACAAGATTATTTTGAAATACATATTGCATATCATCAGCTGCAATTGCTTTTGAATGAATTGTTTGATTGTGAACGAGTAGCAAAATTATTGCAAGTAATACTCCTGTGATACATAGCATTACGATTTTTGAAGTAATTGGTCTTTGTATTTTATATTCTTCAATAAATTCAGACATTTCTGAAAAAATCCTGCTAAAGAAGTTTTTGTTTGTTTCTGATACTTCCTTGTTGTTATTCATAACAAACCTCCCAAAGTGAAATAAGCAAAAAGAAATGTGATATAAAGCTATGCTTTAATAATCTGATAAGCTATATTATAATATAGAAGGACATTCTTTTCAAACTATTTATTATTTTGATAAATGTGTATAATAATATTAAATAAAATTTGAGAAATTAGGTGTGAATTAATGGGTTTTTTACCGGTAACGAGACAGGATATGAAGGATAGAGGATGGGATGAACTGGATTTTTTATATATAAGCGGGGATGCGTATGTTGATCATCCAAGTTTTGGACATGCCATAATTACAAGAGTATTAGAAAGTGAAGGCTATAGAGTAGGGATTATTGCCCAACCCGATTGGAAAAGCGATGATGACTTTATGATGTTAGGACGTCCTAAACTTGGTGTATTAATATCATCGGGAGTTATAGATTCAATGGTTAATCACTATACTGCCAGTAAGAAAACCAGAAGTGATGATTTGTATTCACCAGGAGGGAAAGCGCATAAAAGACCCGACAGGGCTGTTATTGTCTATACGAATAAAGTAAGAGAGCTCTTCAAAGATATTCCAATTATAATTGGAGGACTTGAAGCTAGTTTAAGGCGGTTTGCCCATTATGACTATTGGGACAACAAAGTCAGAAGATCGATATTGCTGGATTCAAAAGCAGACCTGTTGATCTATGGTATGGGAGAAAAGCCTATTTTAGAAATTGCCAAAAGATTAAAAGAGGGTGAAGCTGTAAGTGAGATTCAGGATGTAAGAGGAACCGCATATCTCAATAGGCTTGAAAATCTACCAGAGGATATAAAAATATCTGTAGGAGGAAAACCAAATAGTAGTTTTTCAATAATCCCGTCCTTTGAAGATGTATTGGAAAATAAGAAGAAATATGCAGAAGCATTTATAATACAGTACAATGAACAGGATCCATACACAGGTCATACTTTAATTCAAAAGCATGCTGACCGTTACCTTGTACAAAATCCGCCGGCTATGCCCATGAGTGAAAAGGAAATGGATAAGGTGTATGCACTTCCCTATGAGAGAACTTATCATCCCATGTACCAAAGTGAAGGTGGAATTCCAGCAATAAATGAAGTGGAGTTTAGTATAACTAGTCATAGAGGTTGCTATGGTGGGTGTTCCTTCTGCGCTTTGAATTTCCATCAGGGAAGGATTATACAAAAGCGTAGCCACAACTCAATTATAAACGAGGCAAAAAAGGTAATATGGCATCCCGGGTTTAAAGGGTATATACATGACGTTGGGGGGCCTACTGCGAATTTTAGGAATAAAGCATGTAAAAAACAGAGCACAAAAGGTGTATGTAAAGATAGACAGTGTCTTCATCCCGAACCTTGTAAAAATCTGATAGTAGATCACAGTGAGTATTTATCTCTTTTAAGAAAATTGCGGGAGATGCCGGAAGTTAAAAAAGTATTTATACGTTCTGGCATAAGGTATGATTATCTTATGCTTGATAAAAATGATGACTTTTTCTATGAGCTTTGTGAACACCATGTCAGCGGTCAGCTTAAGGTTGCACCGGAACATGTAGTTGATAGGGTTTTAGAAAAGATGGGTAAGCCCCAAAGAAAAGTATATGACAGGTTTGTAAAAAAGTTTTATGAAATAAACAAGAAGATAAATAAGGAGCAGTATTTAGTTCCCTACTTAATATCAAGTCATCCCGGAAGTGATCTTAATGCTGCAATTGAGCTTGCGCTTTACTTGAAGGAAATGAATTATACACCACAGCAGGTTCAGGACTTTTATCCAACGCCGGGAACTTTGTCAACTTGTATGTTTTATACAGAGATTGATCCAAGGACAATGAAAAAGGTTTATGTACCGAAAACGCCAAAGGAGAAGGCAATGCAGAGGGCTCTGCTTCAATACAGAAAGAAAGAAAACTATAAGCTTGTGTATGAAGCTCTTAAGACAGCCAACAGAGAAGATTTGATAGGCTTTAGTGGAAAGTGTCTTATAAGGCCTTTGAGAAACGATGGATATGCTTTTTCACAAGAAAGTGAGAAAAAGCGTAAAACGGAAAATGATAGGGGAACTAAAGGAAATAAAAAGAAAAGCATTGATAAAAATAAGTTAGGCGATAATAAAAAAAATGCGAAAATCAAAGAAAGTAGTAAAAATGATAGATATGATAAAAAAGATAAATATGATAGAGATAAGGTTGATAACAGCAGGGGAAAAGGCAAAAATGACAAAATAGCTAAAAATATATTAAAAAGCAATAAAACTGATAAAGCAAGAAGAGCCAATAGTGATAAGAAAGCTGCAAATAAAAACACCTATAAGAAAATAGACCAAATGGATAATATAAAGAATTCAAAAAAGAACATACAGGATAAACAAATTGACTACAAAAGCCCAAAGTATAAAGCTGAAAACAAGCCAAATAGAAAGCAAAAGACTGACAATATGAAAAGCAATTTAACCGATAAGAAAAAAATTGATAAGAAGAAAATAGAAAAGAATAAAGCTGTAAAGAAAAGCACTGATAATGTGAAAAATACAAACAAGAAAAAGGTAAGCAAAAAAGGGCGCTAGAAATCAAAGTACCATGAAATATGAAATCAAAAAAATTGACAAGAAAAGTATAATAAAATAAAATGTTAATCGTTGAAAAAACAATAGAGAAAGGTAGATAAAAAATGAGTGCAAGGGTATTAAACGGTAAAGAATTGGCAACAAAAATAAAAGGGGAATTAAAGCAGACGGTTGATGAAGTCAAAAAGAAAAATATTCATCCCGGATTGGCTGTTGTAATAGTTGGAAACGACCCTGCTTCAAGGGTGTATGTGAATTCAAAGAAAAAGGCCTGTGAAGAGATAGGAATTGAATCCTTTGAGTATGCTTTAGAGAAGAGTATTAAGGAGGAGGAGCTTATTGAGCTAATCCTTAAATTAAATAAGGACGATAAGGTAAATGGAATACTCGTACAGTTACCGCTTCCGAAGCATATTGATGAAGAAAAGATAATTCTTACTATTGACAGTTCTAAGGATGTGGATGCGTTTCATCCTGAAAACGTAGGAAGGCTAATGACCGGTAACCCTAAGTTTCTTCCTTGTACTCCGGCAGGGGTAATGGAACTGATTAAAGAATCGGGGATTGAAATTGCCGGAAAGGAATGTGTAATTGTAGGAAGAAGTAATATCGTTGGTAAACCTCAGTCAATGCTGCTTTTGGCAGAACATGGTACAGTAACTATTTGCCACTCAAGAACAAAAAACCTTGAGGAAGTAATAAAAAGAGCCGATATATTAGTTGCGGCTGTTGGAAGGCCTGAAATGATAAAAGGAAGCAGTATTAAGCCGGGGGCTGTTGTAATTGATGTGGGAATAAACCGCCTTGAGAACAAAAAGCTTGTCGGGGATGTTGAGTATGAATCGTGCAGTAGTGTTGCTTCTGCGATTACTCCCGTACCTGGGGGCGTTGGACCTATGACAATAGCAATGCTAATGAAAAACACCGTAAGGGCAGCTATTGCTGCGGCTGAAAGAAAGGGATAAAAATTGGAAGAAAGCATTATTCGGGAGTATCATGAACAACTGCATAAAATAAAAAGCAGACATGAAGAGGCAAAGATACATTTTTACAATCAAAAGGGTAAAAGAGAACAGCTTTTAGAACAAAAATCCGGGTTGGAAAAATCTTTGCAAAAAGCGTTGGACAACATTGACATACTCGAAAAAGTTAAGGTGCTGCTTCACAAGGTTTCGGAATTTGCGAGAGAACAATCTAGAATTCGGATTGAGGCTTTAGTTACTAATTGTATTCAGTACATATTTGATGCAAGTATTGAGTTTAAGATTGAGATCAATGAGGTAAGGGGAAGACCTGAAGCTGAGTTCTATGTGATAAGCAAATACGGTGGTACCGAAATAAAAACAAAGCCCCAAGATGCAAGAGGTGGAGGCGTAATTGATATTATATCTCTTGCAATAAGGATTGCTATGTTAGAATGCAGTAATCTTGACAATAAAGGCCCCATTATTCTAGACGAACCTGCAAAACATGTTAGCGACGACTATATAAATCAGGTTGCCGAATTCTTGAAACAGGTTACACAAATGTTTAATAGACAGGTTATAATGGTAACCCATAACAGGCATTTGAGCGAAATGGCTGACAAGTGGTACAGGATAGAAATGAATGATGGTGTTAGTGTGGTTACAAAAGAGGGTATAAACTGATTAGGGACAATGATTAGGTCTAATTCTGAAAGAATAATGTAGTTAGCTGTTAAGATTCAATCTTGACATAAAATTTAAAAAAGTTTAAAATAAAAAAAGTACTAAAAGTGCCTACAATTTATGAATTAATGTAATTTGACCATTGAAAACTGAATACTAGGAGGTGTGTGCCATTCCAGAATTATTAATTGGTTTAGGAATTGGATTACTAATCGCAGCAGTTGGAATAATTGTTGCTTCAGGAATAAGTTCCCGAAAAGGATTCCAAAAAGGATTCGAAGAAAGAAAGAAGAAAGCTGAAGCCGAAATCGGTAGCGCAGAGCAAGAAGCGAAAAGGATTTTAAGTGAGGCACAAAAGAACGCTGAAGGCAAAAAGAGAGAAGTGCTACTTGAGGCTAAAGAAGAGATTCACAAGAGCAGGGTTGAGCTTGATAGGGAGATTAAAGACAGAAGAAACGAAATTCAGAGACAGGAAAGAAGATTGGTACAGAAGGAAGAAACTTTGGACAAGAAGGTTGAAGCACTCGAACAAAAAGATGAAGTGCTAAACAAAAAGACCAAAGAGATTCAAGAGTTGCATGACAAGACTGTTGAGCTTCAAAAACAACAGCTCGTAGAACTGGAGAGAATATCCGGTATGTCGGTTGAAGATGCAAAAGTAGTACTCTTGAGAAATGTAGAAGACGAAGTAAAACATGAAATGGCAATGCTCATAAAAGAAATTGAGCAGAAGGCGAAGGAAGAAGCTGATGGTAAGGCGAAGAACATAGTTGCACTGGCTATACAAAAATGTGCAGCTGACCATGTATCAGAAGTTACAGTTTCGGTTGTTCCACTTCCTAATGATGAAATGAAGGGTAGAATTATCGGACGTGAAGGAAGAAATATCAGAACTCTTGAGACGTTAACAGGAATTGATTTGATTATCGATGATACTCCGGAAGCAGTAATATTGTCAGGATTTGATCCGATAAGAAGAGAAGTTGCCAGAATAACCTTAGAGAAACTGATACTTGACGGAAGAATCCATCCGGCAAGAATTGAAGAAATGGTAGAAAAGGCAAAGAAAGAAGTTGAAAACACCATTCGTCAAGAAGGTGACAACGCTACCTTCGAGACAGGAGTGCATGGTTTGCATCCTGAAATAGTAAGGTTGTTGGGTAAATTGAGGTATAGAACCAGTTATGGTCAGAACGTCCTCAACCACTCCATAGAAGTTGCACATTTAGCTGGAATGATGGCTGCAGAACTTGGAGTAGATGTTGCATTAGCAAAGAGAGCAGGCTTGTTGCATGATATAGGTAAAGCCGTTGACCATGAGGTTGAAGGTTCTCATGTGACAATCGGAGCTGATCTTGCTAAGAAGTATAAGGAAAGTAACGAAGTTATCAGTGCAATAGCTTCGCACCACGGTGATATAGAGGCTACAAGCATTGTTGCAGTATTGATTCAGGCAGCGGATTCAATTTCAGCTGCAAGACCTGGAGCAAGAAGAGAATCTCTAGAGTCATACATTAAGAGACTTGAGAAGTTAGAAGAGATTGCAAATTCCTTCCAGGGTGTTGAAAAGTGTTTTGCTATTCAGGCAGGAAGAGAAGTACGAATTATGGTTAAGGCTGAAGAAGTGCCTGATAATGAAATTGCTTTAGTCGCAAGGGACATTGTTAAGAAAATTGAAAATGAACTGGATTATCCAGGTCAGATTAAAGTAAATGTTATAAGAGAAACAAGATTTATTGAGTATGCAAAATAATTATATTCTGATATAATTGGTATAAAAAGCGTGATAACACGCTTTTTATGCTTATATAGGACTTTTTAAGGTCTATTCACAGAAATGGAGGATGTACAGCTTTGAACATATTGTTTATTGGTGACATTGTAGGTAATCCGGGACGAAAAGTAGCAAAAGAGATGATACAAAAATTAAAGAGGGAGCGGCAGATTGATTTTTGTATTGCCAATGGTGAAAATTCAGCAGGAGGAAGCGGAATTACATATGTGGTAGCTCAGGAGCTGTATAAATCTGGGATTGATGCAATTACACTAGGAAACCATACATGGTCAAAAAGGGAGATTACAAATTTTATTGATTCAGACAAGTGCATTGTGAGGCCGGCTAATTATCCGGAAGAACTGCCAGGCAGAGGTAGTACAGTAATAGCTAATGACAAGGGTAAAATCGGTGTTTTAAACCTTATGGGACGTGTATATATGGATAGCATAGATTGTCCTTTTAAGGTGGCAGAAAGGGAACTGATAGAGCTTAAGACTCAGGCGAGGGTTATCTTAGTAGATATTCATGCGGAGGCCACCTCGGAGAAATGTGCTTTAGCATGGCATCTTGACGGCAGGGTAAGTTGTGTTTTAGGTACTCATACCCATGTACAGACAGCAGATGAAAGGATTTTACCCTGTGGAACTGCATTTATTTCAGATGCGGGTATGACAGGTCCTTACGAAGGTATCATCGGTGTGAACAGAGATATAGTAATAAACAAATTTTTGACCCATATGCCAAATAGATTTGAAATTGCCCAAGGGTCTGTGCAGTTTAATGCTGTATATCTTGAAGTTGATGAAATTACAGGCAAGACTACAAAGATTGAAAGAATAAATACAATAGTAGATCATTAGAAGTGGGTGTAAAAAGAGGATTTTGTTAGCCCTGTGTAGAATATAATAATATAAAGCTGAAGGGGGTAACAAATCTATGGACATATTGAAGGTTTCTGCAAAATCAAGTCCAAACTCTATTGCGGGAGCGATTGCAGGGTTTGTCAAAGAAAAAGGTGCCGTTGAGATTCAGGCTATTGGTGCTGGAGCGTTAAATCAAGCTATCAAAGCAGTAGCTATTGCAAGAGGTTTTGTTGCCCCGTTGGGTATGGAATTAATATGTATACCAGCCTTTACCGAGGTTGTGATTGATGGTGAGGAAAAGACAGCGATAAAGCTAATTGTTGAACCAAGAAGAGATTAGATGAAATAATAAATGACCTTATATAATTTAGGGTCATTTTTTTATGAACAATTTACGAATAATTATGTTAATAAAAAAATAAAATTTAGGAGGTGATTTGTTGCATAATATTTACCACTATGATAAAATTTAATTATAGAAGGGGGAGTAGTATGATATGACTAGAGAAAACAAATTTTTATCAATCTTTATTTTAGGCGTATTTGCCTGCTTGTTAATTACTAATGTACAAATCGTTAATGCGACACAACAGGATGTAAAACCTATAACCATTTTACTAAACAATGAAAAACTTTCATTTGACGTAGAACCATACATAAAAGAAGGAAGAACGCTTGTTCCATTCAGAGGAATCCTTGAGGCATTAGGAGCAGAAGTAATCTGGAATCCGGACGAAAGATCAGTTACTACAAAGAGTGCAACAACAGAGATTTATTTGAAGATCGGTTCAAATGAAACTTTGGTAAATGGCACTAAAGTCACAATTGATGTTGCAGCAGAAATTACAGATTCAAGAACATTTGTACCTTTGAGGTTTGTTTCTGAAAATCTTGGTGCCACTGTTTTATGGGATGGTCCGACAAGAACTGTTGCGATTGACTATAAGGCAATAAGTCTTGTGGAGGAACCAGGGAATGGAGAGATTCCGGCAAGTAGCGGTAGTACTAAAAAGCCTGTATTGAAAATTGGTGAAGTTTTTGACAATGGAGATTTTCAAATAATTATTGACAAAGTTGAAATTTCAAGTGATGATGAAAAATTGTATATTTACGGGAAAGTTAATTTTAATGGGAAAAAGTTATTTTTATCCGTACTAAATACAAATGAGTATATTGAACATGCTTTTTATGAGAGTGTTGGTAATGAAGCTGGTATGAAGAGTTTTAAAGCAAGTGCAGATTGGAAAAATGTAAAATATCCTGCAAGAAAAATTATCATAACAGAAAGTTCAGAAGATGGTAAAAAAGAAGTAGCAGAAATTAATATATAGATATAAAAGAGAGGGAGTGTATTGTATGAAAAAAGTATTTTTATTAGGAATGGTTTTTACATTACTATTTTCAGCGCAAACCAGTTATGCAGCAGATGCTACTGGTAGAAGAGAGACACCTTCTGCGGTTGAATTAAAATCCACTCAAGCTATAACTTATGTACAAAATACCGATATAGAAATTGACAAGATACGAAATAATAAGGAAATAGTTCTTGTGTTTGATTCCTCATCAGCTATGGAGGAAGTTATAACTTACCAAAGAAGTCCTTTTGACTATGCGCTATTTTCAGGTAGTGAGACACAAGACTTAAAAATAGAAAGTGATAGTGTTATAATTGATGGTGATGTACATGCAAATAAAAGTATTATTCAAAAAGCTAGTGCTATTACTCTTAAAGGAAAGATGGAAGCAGTTGGGGACGTAGAAATAGTATCAGGGGCTCCTATATCAGGAACATATGATGAAAAACCAGGTGCATCTGTTATTGAAATGAAAGATTTATCTGATAATTTTAAGGCGGCATCAATGGATAAGAGCACATTATTTTCTACAGATCCTTATCCTTTTGACACTAGTAAAAGGTGGTATGATCTTGTAATTAGTAGTTTTGACACAAGTATAATTGATCCTGATTTTCATGGAAAAAACAACGACGGCTCGTTAAAGGATCTTAAATGTAGTCACTATTTTAATGCTTCATCAGGTAGGGAAAGATGGGATATTAGTGGACAAGAACTTATTTTAGTAAAAGAAAAACCTCTTTTCTTTGATGGTGATCTTCAAATTAGTGTTGCCAAAATTTTGGGTGATGGTTTTATTGTAGCTACAGGAGATATAAGATTTAATACAAGTGGTTTTGAGAGTGAAGATATTGGGATATACTCTGTAAATGGAAATTTAAATTTTAGTACTGGTGGATCAACTCTTAAAGGAGTAGTTTATGTACCTGAGGGGGAGATAAGGGTGGATTCAGGTGATTTAAATGTTATTGGTTGTCTTGTTGGTAATAATATTACAGGGGGAACTGGAAACGTTAACATTAAATACGATAAAGATTTAGATTCAGTTAAACTGATAAAAACTTATGAAGATTTGGAGAGAACTATTTCAGTAGCAAAAGATGCATCACAGAAATTTATTGAATCTTTAAAGAACAATTATACTGGGTCAGATGTAAAGGTTAATATTGTTACATATTCAGATAAAGCAGAAGTCGCTTTTCCGGTTTTTCACAACGTTACAGTAAATGGATTTGGTGACCCAAATGATTATATTAAAAACATTGATTTGGGTACAGATTCTGCTAATTTAGGTGACGGACTTAGACGAGCATATTTTGAACTTTCTAAAAGTGCTGATACTTCAGCAGATAAATATATTGTTGTTCTGGCAGCAGGTGACACTAATAGGTGGACACAAAATGATACACCGTCTTCAGGATTATTTGAGACTGATGATGGTAATGCTTTGGATACTCAAATAAAGGGTGGAGAAGTGCAAGCAAAAAATTATGCTATGGAAATTGGTGATAAAATTAGCTCAGCTAATATTAAGTCGTTTTTTATAGATGTTAATTCTGGTGAAACCATAGCTAGCCTTGCAGATATAGTAGCATCAGCAGGTACTAATGCTACATTAAAGAATCCTGAGGCTGTAACAGGTGTAAGAACATTTGAAGAAGCAGTATTTGAAGAACTTGTTACAAATGTTGCTGATGATATAATTAATGAGAAAACATTTATAACTCCAAAGGTTACTGTAGCATTTACAGAGAAGATACCTGCACAGGTAGAAGTTAAGGATGCACCTGACTTTAATGCAGTTACTCCGACTGGAGATTTGGTGCTTAATAATATTGATAAAGTTGCAGTAACTGAAGAAGTTGAAAAAATAAAAGTAAGTCTAGGTGATATAATGATCACAGTTAAATATAATGAATTTGATACAAGTGATGATGAGATTAATTATCCAAAGATTACAGCTACTTATACAATTACTAATCCTTTGACGGGTGATTTCATAGGTGAAAAGAAAGCAGATATTGAGAAGTTAGATGTAACAATTATTTGGAAAAAGGATATAAATTAAATGCTAATTGATTATTTTAATTTATAACATGAAAAGGCTGCATTTGCAGCCTTTTCATGTTATAAAAAACTAATTATTTATATTTTTATGGAGGTAAAATGGAAATAAAGAATAAGTGTTGCTTTGAAAGAGGATGGAACTGTATGGACTTGGGGAAGAAATTCAAATGGATTAGGTATTGGTTCTGTTACGGAAAGCGGCGTTCCAATTAAAGTTCAAAATTTATCCAGTATAATAGATATATCTTTAGCTGGAAGCCATGTTTTGGCATTGGATGATAATGGCACAGTATGGGCGTGGGGAGATAATTATCACTCTCAATGTGGTATAAAAGCAGATATTAATACATACAATTGTTTACTTCCTATAAAAGTGGAAGGTTTGACAGATGTAAAGCAGGTTGCTGCTACATCACTTAAAAGCTTTGCCCTTAAAGAAGATGGAACGGTATGGGCTTGGGGCGGTAATGGTATGATATCAACACCTACAATATTAAACCAATTAACAGATGTTAAGAGTATATCAAGCGGGAATGGAACTGTAATAGCTCTGACAAAGAATGGTGATCTATTTTATCATGAAGACACTATGAATAATATGGATTTTGTTCAAATTAAAGATAGAGATAATGTTGTAAATAATGTTGAAAAAGTTGTTAATTATTATGGATGTATATTGATAATAAAAAAGGATGGTACTGTTTGGGCCTCTATAACTACATCATCGTTTTTTCGTCAAATTGACATTAAGAATGTAGGAAATATAAAAGAGATGACTATTAGGTTCTGGGACTGTGCCTTTTTGATGAATGATGGCACTGTATGGGAATGTACAAATTTAAATCACTATTCTACTGGAGAAGTCGTTAAAGCAAACAAAATAGACTGGTTGGAAAATATTGAAATTATTTATTATGGTGGTTCTAGTTCATTTGCTATAAAGGAAGATGGTTCAATAATAGGATGGGGTTCTAATAAGTATGGAAACCTAGGAGATGGAGTTGTATATCAAAATTATCCTATAAACACTAAAAAAGTATATATTCCTAACGATAAAAGTCTAGAAAATGAAAGTGGTATTATTGAAAAAGTATCTTCTATGTATTATGGCTCATACCAGCTTAAAGATGACGGAAGAGTTGAACTGTCATCAAAAGGGCGCTATAATGTTAACTTAAATGACATTTCAAATGTAATAAAAATAGATTCGGGTAGTAATCATATTCTAGCCTTAAAAAATGATGGGACAGTATGGGCGTGGGGAGGCAATAGCTATGATCAACTTGGAGATGGGTCAAATGAAGATAAAAATATCCCTGTTCAAGTTAATAATTTATCTGGAATTATTTCTATAGCAACAAACTCTTATCATTCATTGGCACTAAAAAATGACGGGACAGTATGGGCATGGGGAGAAAATAGATATGGTCAGCTTGGTAATGGAACGAGTTTAAACAGCAATATTCCTGCTCAAGTAAAAAATATAGGGAATGTAATTTCCATAGCTGCTAGTTCAAATCATTCCTTAGCGTTGAAAGAAGATGGAACAGTGTGGGCATGGGGAAATAATAATTGTGGACAGCTAGGTAATGGTATTGGAAATAGTTTTACACCTGTAGAGGTGACAGGTTTACAAAACGTAATTATTATAGGGGCAGGGGATGAGACTTCTACATTTACAAAGAATGATTTAACAATATGGAGTTGTGGTGATATTGATCGTATTGCTGAGGTGCCTGTAAAAGTATCAATGGAAGATGATGCAGACTTAAAGTTTATTACCATAAATGACAGCTTCCTTGAAGCTTTCAATGAAGACTTAACTGATTACAATATAATTTTGCCAGTTGGAACAGCAATTGCACCAAATATACACGTTCGTACTCGCAACCCAAATGCTACATATGACATAATCCAACCTGACAAAGTTGATGGAATTGCAATAATAAAGGTAACTGCTCCAGATGGTGTGACAGAAAAGGAATACAGGATACAATTCAATAAATCATCATATGCTGAATATAAGGAAAGCTACCACTTTGGTGAAAGTGGAACAGGAGCATCTGGTAACTTTTCACGCACCTATACAGATATGATAGCTGACGTTCCAGGATTTAAGCTTGTATTTAGCAGGACATATAACTCAAAGGACATGAAAATTGGGACCTTAGGTAGAGGTTGGACTTTTGGATTTGAATCCAAAATTGAAGATACAGGCAATGTTGGTCTTAAGAAGCTGACTTTACCTGATGGAAGTGTAAATCTATTTAAATGGGACGGAAGCAAATACGTGGCTGAAAATAGCCGAAACACACTGACATTAGATGCGTCGGATACTTATTTGCTAACGACAAAAGATCAATATACTTACCATTACAATAAAAGAGGACACCTTGATTGGATGAAGGATAGAAATGGGAATATCATTACAATTGATGTCAGCTCAGCTGGAAAGGTAAACTCTATAACTGATCAATGTGGCAGGATATACAAAGTAGATTATGATAATGGGATGCTTAAATACATAACTGATGTAGAAGGTGGCAGAAAGATAGAATACACGTATAAAGATGGAAACCTACGGTACGTTACAGATGCGTGTAATAGCATAACTTACTACAATTATGATAGTTACACTTTTGATGAAGAAATCGGTCCTGTAGATATACTTAGTCAGGTTCGTGATAATGACAATAGAATAATTGAATTTATAGACTGTTATGAGACAGGAAAAAACAAGGGCAAAGTATCACAAACAGTTGATAAGAATGGTAATAAATCAACCTACAATTATTACCCTAATGAATCAAGAAATACTGTAACCGATTCAAATGGCAAACAGACAAGCTATTGGTATGATGATAACTATTGCAATACAATAGTTATTGACTCGGAAGGTGGATTGAGAAAAACTACTTATTTTGTTGACGAAAAAGGTGAAAATAAGTATGGAGAGGTTATGTCTTTCGTAGACAGAAATAGAAATAAGACTACCTATGAGAGGGATGATGTTGGTAATATTACGAAAATTAAAAACCCTGATAAGAGTGTAGTTCAGCACTTTAAAATCGGAATAAAAAGCAAATTAAAATTCTCTTAATACTAGTGAAAACATCAAAATAAAATTCTATACGCATAATACTACCGGAAAAAAAGCAAATAAAAAGCAGGTCAATGACCTGCAAAATCAAAATTCTGGGTAATCCAGTTCTTTGTATACATGTAGTAAAGCATATGCAACAGTAACGCCGTCAACAACACCGAGAACCTTAGTAAGCCTTTCTTTATTCCAAAAAATATCATTAAAATTTACTAAATGACAGCCGACGTTAAAATCCGGCATGCAGGCAAAATATCCTCTTGAGGTTTTGCCGAAAATAACCATGATACTTGAGCGGCTTTGGATCATAAATTCATAATGCGTACCATAGTCTTTAAAGTTTGATATTTGGCCAGACCAGTACTTTTTCTTGTGTTTACATATAAAAGTATTCATCGATTTTACCTAACTCCAAAGTTTGGTTTGAAAACCTAAAAGCATAATATTTACAAGCTCTGAACGTTTTTTGCCTATGCGATTTTGAATTGTAGGATTTAGTCCGTTATGAGAAAATAATTTTTCTCCATGTTGTGAGGCATAATACGTAATAAGTTCTTTTAACTGCTTTTCTGGTATTTTTAATCCGATATAACTGTCACATGCCTTAATAATTTGGGCTGCTAAAGATTTAACTGTAGTAGGGTTTTTTAAAATATTCATGTATTTGTACTCCTTTTGTACTTTTTGTAACGGATTGAACTCTGTTTTGTACCTTTAATATTCAAGCGGTTAACTTAAAGAAAGACTATTGCATGCAGATAGTATAACCTCTGTATCAATAGTGTTCTTTTTTAGCTGAGCTCCAACAATCAGAGCAGTGGTCATGACGCTATTGATAATACGGGGCGTTCCTTGACAGAAGTTAGCAACTGCATGAACAGCAGCTTCATCAATAATGCTGTGAGTTGCTCCTGCAAGATCAATTCTTGAATAAATATAATTTTTCGCTTCTTCCGGTGAAAGACCTTCATAATTGTAGTGAATGACTATACGCTGTTTAAGTGCTTCGTGTACAGGTTTTTCAAGGATTGAGCAAAGGTACGGCTGACCGATAAGCATTAGCGTAAAGCAGTCAAGACTGTCAAATTGAGTATTCATAAGCATTTTAATGTCCCTGAGGACATGAATATTGAGATACTGACTTTCATCGATTGCCAGTATAAATGTTTTTCGTTTCTCTTTAAGCAAGTGCAAGAGTCGTTCTTGGATATTTCTGAACATTAAGGATTTTTTAGAACCAAATTCCAAGCCTAATTCGTGGCAGAATTGTTGGTAAAATTCAGTGACACTAACAGTTGAAAGGCATATATATGAAAGCTGATACAGATTTGGATTTAGGCTCTGTGAAAAGCAACGCAAAGCGAATGTTTTGCCCATACCTGGTGGAGCTGTAAAAAGCCCTATGCCATGTGTGTTTTTAAGGTATTCTAGCCTTGAAAGCATTTGCTCATGGTCTTTGGATCTAAACGCATGATTTTCCGGAAGAGATTTGTCAAAAGGATTAAAAGTCATACCATAAAAAGATTTAAACATTATCAAATCCCCCCATTTTTGAATAATCAATAGCATTTTGGTTATTGCGTTTAGTACGTCCGTTTTCAGCGCGGTTGGTTTGGCGAACTGGATATTTTGTGCCTTCAAAGAAAATGTATGCATCCTGCATTTTGTCAGGAAGGAAGCGTATTTCAACCTTTGTGCGGATAAACTGCATAGGAACGTCATAATAAACTTTATCAATAGAGATTGTTGAATCAAGGTTTACCTTTCTGGTGACGCGGTTCATAAAGCATTCATCAAGCCATTCCTTGCTTTTTGGAATTCTTACATGACTAATACCCTTCTGATAGCGTTCCATAGGGGTTTCACCAATAGTTCTATTGATGGTAGTGTTTCGTTTGCGTACATAATCAGCAAGCAAACGGTTGAGTTCTTCAAGAGATGAAACGGCAGAAGAATCAAAGCCATTGAGCCATGAGTCTTTGAGGGTTCGAAAGCTTCTTTCAACTTTTTATCTGAATATTCGGATAAAAAGTTTTATACGACGCTTTTTATTATCCGCATCTTATCAAAAAAGCCTCATAAATCAAGTGTTTTGTTCAAAAAGATGCGGATAAAATATTTAGTTCAGTCATAATGGAGATATCAAATATTTTTAGGAGGTATCTCTATGGAAAAGTACAAAAAAATGATTGAGAAAATTCTTTATTTTCTTGATAAAAATCACTATTCTCAAGCTGTTGTTAATGGATCAATTAGTTGTTTTAATAGCCTTGAAGAACATTTGCTAGAGGCCCAAAAACCATATACGCCTGAAGAGGGTTACGAATGGTTTCGTTCCATTAAAATGACGTTGAGTAAAACTTATCTGAACTTTTACAAGACAGCTCTAACAAAGTTACAAGATGTATATGAAACAGGTTATATAAGACCGATTCATAATCCTAAAGCATTAAAATCTTACACAATGTTAAACAAAACCCTGAAAAATCTTTTGGATAACTACATTTTAGAACTTCATAAAACTTTATCACTAGCAACTGCGGACAATCATAAATATATGTGTGCTAGGTTCCTGATTTTTGTTCAAAAAAGAGGAGTTGAAAATATATCAGATATTTCCTTTGAATTGATGTGCTGTTTCTATGAGGAAGATATCCATTCTGGTAAATGGGGCAAAGGAATGGAGAATGGTTCTGTTTCTGCAATGATGGAATACTTTTATAAAAAAGTTAAGGTGTCCTACGGCTTAACCATTATACTGCATTATCTTTCTCTTGGAAGGGGGTGCTTTTGGAATGATGTAGATGATATAGTCCATGAAACAATTAAAAGAATGCAGAAATCAGAGGCTGTTGTGTCTGTTGAAGATCTTCACAAATATCAACTTATATCAAAAAAGATACATATCGAAAATGAATATAGCAAAGCTATCCGTTCAGTAAACAACAGAGCTTTGGATTTTTTAATACTATTTCTTGATATGAATGGATATGGTTATAGTCCCGAAATCTCAATACTATGGTTTAATAGCATAAGACATTATTTTAGGACAGGGGCTGATTCGATCCATAGGGCGCTACGTCTCATAGCTGAGTATCATAATAATTTAAAGATTAAGCTTGATACTGTATTCCGCATCAAGCCTACATCTTTCATTCTACTTCCACAATGGTGTAAGGAAGCAGCAGACAGTTTTATGGAAAGCAAGATCCGTGAAGGATGGAAACGGTCAACACTAGATATGTATAAATCCAGTATAGCTAAGTTTTGTAATTATCTTGATCGAGCAGGACTAAAGTCTTTTCAAGATATGTCTACTTCTGAGATAAAGGATTTTAATTTGAATGATATACACAAAACAGCAGCTGGGAAAAATGCTTACAATGTAAGGATAAGAAAATTTCTCCAGTATCTTGGAGAAATAGGCTTTCTCAACAATCCAATGCTTTTTGTGGCTCTCACTCATGTCACTGCGCCAAAAGAAACCATAGTTGTTATTTTAACCGAAACAGAAATGGCAGTGCTTAATGAAAAACTTCAAGATGAAGATTCTGAACTGTCGCTAAGAAAGAAGGCAATGCTATTACTTGGTCTAAAAATGGGACTCCGGTCATCTGATATAGTGCATCTTAAATCTAAAGACATTGATTGGAAGAACGCTTCCATCCAATTTGTTCAGGACAAAACAGGGGTGGAAATAAACGTACCAATGCCTACAGAAGTTGGAAATGCCATTTATCGTTATATTACAGAAGAACGACATACAAAAGATTTTCAAAATATTTTTCTGAGTGAAAAAGCACCGCATAAACCTGTTGGAAGAGCTGTATGTGGTCGTGCTCTTGAAAAGCACTTCCAGACAGAAATGTTGAAGGATCCGGTTTTCATGTGACAAGAAAAACCTTTGCAACAAATTTGCTTAGAAAAGGAGTCGGTGTAAATACAGTTTCGGATGCACTTGGACAACGCAGCACCGCTTCTGTACATCGTTATCTTTCACTTGATACTGATAGAATGCGCATGTGTCCCCTAACACTTCAGGATTGTGGAATTGGAGGATGGCGCAATGAGAAATGATTCAGTGTTCAAGAGTATCATTTCTGCTTACATAATAGGAATGGTGCAAGAAAAGAGGTCTAATGGCTATTTATATGATTCAGAAGAAAAAATTCTAAAACGGTTCGATAGATATTGTACTGATAACGGTCTAGATAAATTAGAAATAAGTAAAGTATTTCTCGACAAATGGATGGAGTGTACGGAGACAGAAGGAAATTTCAATCAGGGAAAACGGATTTCAGTTGTGCGCCAGTTGCTTTTATATATGGCTTCATGTGGGATTAACGTATATATTCCCCATGATTTCTGTCACTTTAAGAGGGTACAACCGCATATATTTGACAGCTTCGAGATACATGAATTTTTTGATGTAGTTGATGATTACCAGCCGAAACACAGACCAGTATATGAGGTAAGACTTGCAAACGAATATCGACTCATCTTTAGATTATACTGTTGCTGTGGATTAAGAAACTCAGAAGTAGCAAACATTGCCACAAAAAATGTTGATCTTGAAGAAGGAATGCTTACAATACTCAATTCAAAAGGGAATAAGGATAGACTTGTATACCTCCTGAAGATCTTCTCAAAAGTTGCATTGAATATTTTTCATATATACATACCACTCTTGGTTTTACACCTAAATGGTTCTTTCCCGCAAAAGTTCCCAATAAGCCTCTGAAAAACACTACAATGGACAGAGTGTTCAATAACTTTTGGGGGAAAACCAAATATGCGCTATGCACCAATAAACCCACAATTCATGATTTCAGGTTCACCTTTGTCGTTAACCGTATGAACTTATGGGCTGAGGAAGGTCTTGACCTTCAAGTTATGATGCCATATCTCAGCAGATATTTGGGACATAAAAGCATAAACGAGACCTTTTACTATTACTATCTGGTCAGCGATGCTTACAAAACAGTAGCTAAAAAGGACACTGTTGCCAGTGCTGTGATACCGGAGGTAGTGTCGTATGAGTAATAGGACAGAATTTAGGGAACTTTTCTTTTCAAAGACAAAGGACTTTCTGGATGTTTTTCTTCCAAGGCAAGAAAATAGAAGTCCTGAGACAGTAAAGGCATACAGACTCTCTCTAACCTGCTTTTACAACTACGTCACTACTAAATGTAAACGTAGTGCTATTACCTTTTGTTTTTCAGACTGTACATATGATTTTGTGCTCAAATACTCGCAATACATGCAGGAAAAAAAGAAACTTGCAAACAGTACTGTGAACCAACGTCTAGCTGCATTGAAAGCATATCTCAGGTATGTATCTGATGGAAATATAGCATTAATGCAGGTATATTTAGGAGTTCAAAAGGTGCCAATTCTGAAACTTTCCAAGCTTCAGCGGCCTATCATTGAAAAGAATGGCGTTGCAATGATTCTCAACAAGCCATTAAATACCAAGATAGGAAACAGAGACAGAATGATACTGATTATTCTGTTTGATTCAGCTGTCAGAGTGTCTGAATTGCTAGATATAACTCTCGGAGATATATCGCTTGAGATATCAACACCTTCCATTCTCATTCATGGAAAGGGCAAAAAGCAACGGGTTATTTCATTAAATGATAAAACAATATGGCATTTGCGTGAATATATCAGGATTTATCATGAGAAAAATAGTCCAGCAGAAACTCATTTGTTTTACACTATAATACATGAAAAAATGAATAGAATGTCTGAAAGGAATGTTGAAAGAATCGTAAAAAAATATGCAGACCTTGCGAGAAAAGAAAATCCTAGATTACCAGAGAGTTGTTACCCTCACATGCTTAGAAGAACAAGGGCATCAGGCTTATATCGGGATGGTGTACCACTTGAAATGATATCAGCAATACTCGGCCACTCAAGTTCGGAGACAACTAAAATTTATGCTATCCCTTCTGTTGAACAGATGCGAGAAGCACTTAAAAAGGGGCAAGAAACAAATCAAACTACAGAGAAACTGTGGGAAGGTAAAGATGATGAGATCCGCCGGAGGTTTGGGTTGAACTAAATTATTATTATCCGCATCTTTTTGAACAAAACACTTGATTTATGAGGCTTTTTTGATAAGATGCGGATAATAAAAAGCGTCGTATAAAACTTTGGCTTTGCTGGCACCATCTCGAACTGGAGTATGTAGCTTCACAATTCCAAGAGAGCCGCAAATCAGCGTTAATTGTTCGTTGGAATAGGTGCTTCCATTGTCCAAATATAGTTTTCTACAAATACCATAGCGGGAAATGGCATCTTTAAGCACCTGTTGAAAGTTATAGGCATTGTCATTGTAAAAGAATCGGGAGCCAACAATCATACGGCTTTGATCGTCGATAATTTGGATAAGATAAGTGCGGCGAACTTTGCCATTTTCATTAATATAACAGGTGTAAGAAGTATCCGCTTGGTACATGCCACAAGGATACTCTTCTTCAAATGCCTTACGGTCCTTTTGATTCGGATTGAGTGCGGATTTTAAATTGTTGTGTTTAATAAAGCGTTGAATACTAGATAGAGATACCTGATGCTTATTAATAAAACCATCTTCAATAAGCTTGGTATAAATAAGGGTAGCGTTGATGCGGGGAAAGACTTCCTTAAGCCTGTAAATCTCATTAATAACAGTTTCGTCCAACACTCTTGATTGTCCCGAATCAGAGCGTTCTCTGGGCATTAAGCCGTCCATACCTTTTTTGCGATAATATTCCTCCCACTTTTCAAGGGTCTTTGGATTATAAATCATAACTTTGCCATTTGGCAGTGTAAATGAATTTTCGGTAACCCTTCTATAATATGCAGTTTTTGTAGGGTCGGTAAAAGTCCCCTGTATCACTGGAGCAATAAGGGAAAACCTAAAATATGCCATATCAATGGCAGCTTTGTCATTAAATTTGATTTTCATATGTAATGCACCTCCAAAAAGCATCATAATATGCAACTGACAGAAGTGCTATTACTGGATTAAGTGGAAAGGCTTCATTAACAATATACAAAATTTAGGAAGAATTTGAGAGTGCAGTTTTTGATACTCCTTGAAGAAAAGACAGCCCATTTTGCTCAAAAAACCATCGTAGGTCATTTGATGTATTGAATTTAGGAATTGTCGCTAAAAACGCTAAAGAACTATGATAAATATCCTCAAGAATGCCCAACCAAAGTTTTTTATGTTGAATAAAGAGCAGTTTCCAGGCATAAATCATGGAAACACTGATTTGATATTTTTCGCATATATCTGTGATTTTCGTTTTTAAGTAATAGTCTCTCAAAACGCTTAGTATGAAAGTTAAACTATATGAGCTATACGGAATAATTATCTCCGGGAGTATAGCATGAGTGTGTTCACAGGAGGAACATATAATTCTGGTTATGTCTATTATATGGTTGGCAGGAGCATTGTTTTCAAATGCAACCAAATATCTGGGATATGAGTCGTGGTATGTCCAATTTGGTTTTTTTGCACCACAAAAAGGACAGGAAAGTTTTATAAATGGTAGCTTTTTAGATGAAAATTCTTTCATCGACTCCAAAAACAATTCTTTGATGGATAATTTATTAAAATTTAGCTTGCAAAATATTGAAAATAATCTTATCATAATCTTGTGGGTATGCTTTTCTAAGCGTATTAGCAGGAGAAAGAGTGTTAAGCGGCCAAGCAAAACGGACTCTTTCTCTTTTTATATTATGATAATATATTTTTGAGATTTGGCAATAGAGTAGATGGTATTTTGATGTATTTTTCAGCAGATTATTTTCTTGATTTATAGGTAAAAGTAATTTTAATTTGACGTTTTAGCAATCTAACAGGGAAAAACAATTTGTCGCTCTACACTCGAGCCAAGCCTTCAGTTTACTGAATACAAATACGATGCTGCTGGAAACAGGGAAAAAGAGACTGTGTCAACGAATGGCACTGTCAAAAAAGAAAGTACTTATGGCTACAATGCAATGAACTGGTTGCAAACACTAGCTAAGGTGGATTATAATGGGGGCAGTAAGAAAACTACAAACTATACTTACAATTACGATAAAAATGGTAATCAAACAGGTGTACTTATTGATGGAGTTGCCACAGTTACTTATCAGTATGATAACCTTAACCGTTTGACCAAGACTACCAAGGACGGTAAAGATTACACGTATTCCTTTAATGCAGATGGCTTGAGAGTGAAGAAAGCAGATGTCGCAGGCACAACGGTTTATTTGTATGAATCCAACAAAGTTGTAATGGAGTTGGATGCAGCTGGAAATATGCTTGCCAATAATGTATACGGCACAAACCTTCTAACAAGGACTGTAGAAGGCACCACCCTTTATTACATGTACAATGGCCATGCAGATGTAACGGCATTATTAGATACAAAAGGGAATGTAGTTGGTTCTTACTATTATGATGCTTGGGGTAATATTCTTGAATCCAGCGGTTCAATGAAGGATAAGAACTCAATACTTTATGCAGGTTATCAGTATGATAGCGAGACCGAACTTTACTACCTCAATGCAAGGATGTATGACCCGAAGGTTGCAAGGTTTTTGCAGGAGGATACATATAGAGGTGAAGCAGCTGATGTTCTCTCGCTCAACTTGTATACCTACTGTGTAAACAACCCATTGATATACTATGACCCAACAGGACATGAACCATGGATGCTTCGAACTTTGGTTGAAAAAGCAAATGGTTCGGTAACATTTAATTCAGAAGACAAATCAGTGACGGTAACTGCAAATGGCATTACCAAAAACTATACTACAGATGATTTAATGCTGTTCAATGGAAGGTTTATAATAGATGACAGATTGTTTAAGTTGGACTTTGGATATAAGCTTAGTTTTTGGGATAACTTAAATATTAAGAAACCTTCACTAAATATTAAGAGTAAAGAAAACGATATTAAGAAATTAAATGATGTTGATTTTTCTGTTAATAGTCTAAAACATACGGAATTATATAACATGCTACCACGTGTATTCCAGAATAATACAGAGAATTTCGTAGAGAGATATGGAGCAGTAGGGTTCATGTTTTCTATGTTCAAAGTAGATAGTTTGTATAACCTGTTTGAGGCAGGAGAGACATTGTCTGACAGACAATCATATGAGCATGGATTAGACCCTGATGGGGCATGTGCAATGAGTCTTGAGTATAAACTAAACAAAAATGGTACTTCTGGCGTGGAAGTAGATTTTATGTTGCAACAGGCTAGAATGGAACAACTTAAACAGGTAATGTATTATAAAGGATTACAAGCTGCTACTAATGCGTGGGAATTGCCCAAGGTGGCTGAACCAAAGTTCAAAAAGTTTAATTATTCTAAGGGAACGTCAAGCACTACATTAAAAGGAGGAGGAGAGAGAGCAGCTCAATATTTAAATGGTTGGGGCAATGGGAGCATGAAAGAAGTAGTAAATGAAATTGCTCCGGGTTCAAAACCGATTGTAACTGATTCAGGAAAAATTATTTACAATAACGCTCAAACTGGCAAACAAGTTGTATATGATATTGAAGGTAATTATTTCCGGATAGAAGATACAACAATGACGGGGAAAAAGGTATATACTGACGTTAATGGAAATGTTATACCTAATAATAAAGTTGTAAATGGAAAACAAATGGGTATTTCGCAAGGCGAGTACAACCAAAGTACACACTTTAACAATACTGATGCTGCTTTTCCGTATGACATGAAGTGAGGAGGTATAAGATGGGTACAGTGTTAGCAGAAAGTAAAAACTTCTTAATTACAAATGAATATGAAAAGGTATTTTTGAATTCAAAAAACAATAATAGAAAAATCTATATAGGTGACTTTTATGGAGATCCTCAAGCGGCTGTGATATCTAGTGATGAAAGATTTTGTGTTATGGTAGGGTGTGGATTAATAATATACTACATTGAAGAGCCTTTTGAAGAATTTAGTTATAATACGTCCACAAGTCAATGGAAGGAATTGTTTAGGCAAAGCGGGAAAGAATGGTGGATAGAAGATGTTGAAATTTTGAATGACTCAACAATTATGTTTTCAGTAGAAGAAGTAGATGTTGAAAATGGTGGTCGATATAAAATGAGATTAGGTAGCACTGAACCAATAAAATGTACCTGAGTTTCAAGTTTCGGCTGATGTGAAAACAAAATCTACTACACAGGCGGTTATCTCAATAGAGGTAGCTGCCTTTCTTTGTGCTTTGCTAAAAAGTCCTGTCGACTTCAAAAACTACATCGGAGACATGCAAAAGCCATTAAATAGTACTAATAACAATAAGGTCAAGCAATAATCTGCATAGCCAGAAGGTTGTAAATATAATATGGGGCATGATGAAAACCAAATCAGAATACAAATTACCGCGAACCCAATCCAAAAAACCTTCCCAACCAAAAGAACGAGTGATATAATTTCCATAAAAGGTCTTTGAAAACCAAATATAAAATACATGGGTGGATAAAAAATAAACATCCACCCAATAAAAAACAAATTCAGTTTCTTTATTAAGGATACTTATTTAGGTAGTGCTAGTGATCCTTTGAGTTTGAATCTTTATACTTATTGTTTGAATAATCCTTTGGTTTACCTAGACCCAACAGGTAATACTCCAATAAGAGAATTGTTTGGAGAAATAAATGGTACTGTCAATTGGCATCAATCAAAGTCTTCTAAAAGCGAATTGTATGCGTCAGTAAAGCTCAATGGCATATGTTTCAAATTTGTAGTTGACAAAGATGATAACATTAGGCTTGAAGCAGCAGATGGTACATTGTTGGACGAAAACATTGGTAGATTTACATTTGATTATAGGAATACTAGTTCAAATAGTAAGTTTATGGATATAGATACAAAAAGGACATTAAATGGAATTGGATTATATGCAGTGGCCAATTATGAGGATAATCCAGTTACAGCATTTGCAGCAGTTAATCGTTCATATCCATTACCGATGAGTAATTCAGATATTGAATTCAGAAAGGACTTTTACAATACATTAGTTGATACTGGATTTGATGCTAATAGTTATAACAAACAAATGATAAAGTCTGTTGTTAATGATTCGAAAAATAAGGGACATTCGATTCAATACGATCTTGCTATACAAACACTATTGAAGCAGCAACAAATGTATGCGGAGCACATAACATGGGATCATTTAATAATTAGTTCTATTCAAAACGATACGGCTAGAATGTCAATAGCAATGGGATATCATGGCCAAGGTGCTATTGCTAAAATGCAAGATAGTTTTATATATGGCAACGATCCTTATAGTATGCATGTGAACGGTAAGGAGTATATTCCGAAACATTGAAGTAAAACAGCGTTTAAGGGAAAGACTTGGACTTCTTCAAGTAAATATGTGGGTGAAACTGCAAATGCAATCGAAGCAAAATATCCAGGTAAGGTTATCGATGTAGATAAACCAGTCTATAGACAAGATGGAACTCTGTTAACTGACTATGATATTGAGCTTGATAATATGATAATTCAAGTTAAAAAAGGCGGAGGAAAAGGAGCAACTACACAAGCCATAAATACTGCCGCAAGCACAAGCAGAGAAGTTATTGTTTATCTGCCCGATCAAAAGCCTGGTGCAGCAGTAGTTAAAGGTCTACAAAAGGAAGGATTCAAAGTATTTACAAAAGGGATGCTGAATGATTTGCTAGATTACATAAAATAAAGTAAGCAAGGAGTGACTATTATATGGAATGGGTCATATTAATAGGTAGTGATGATTTAGACATTAATTCGGTACGTAAAATAAAACATTTTGGTCAAAACAAGGTTACTGATTTAAGTCCAAATAGATTTGTTGTAGATTACGGAGATGAACATGTTTTTTATGAGTATGTGGAAGACCTAATTAATGATTACGAGGAAGAAGAACTAAAGGCGATACCTTTTGATAATCCTCATTTTATTATCATGACATATACATCAGAAGAATTAATGAAAAAAATTCTGAGTCAGGATAATTTTTTGAAGGATATTTATGTGGATGATGATAATGGTAATATATTGCCAATAAAGCAATTCCAGTAGTATTCAACTAATTACAAAAAAGTAAAATTGGGAATTTAGGGATAGTTCCTGAATTGAATGATTTATTACGATTAATTATGATGCTAGAATTCCTTGTTTTTTCCTATTATCCATCAATAGTTTGTTTAAATGGATATGCGGTAGTTGGTAAAAAAGGAACTGGTAATGCTGAGATAGTATACAAAACCAAAATAATAATTGTATAAATAAACTATACGTTCTTTAAAATTTAATTTTGGTTTTGGAGCAAAAGTTCAATAAATATGCCCATATTAGCGATAAACAACAAAAAAGAAGGTGAAAAAATGTTTTCAAGTAATAACTGGATAAATATAAAAAGTTATATTGTTGAACATGATATTTTGAAAGTTGAGGATTTTTTCAATGAACATTTTCCTCAAGATTTTAAAGATTTTATTATTAGTTATAATGGTGCAGAGCCAATTAGAAATAAAATAAGGTTTGGAGATTGTGAAGAAGAGGTATTAAAATCATTACTGAGTTTTTCTAAAAATGATGAAAGTTATATAATTACTATTTTTAAAGAATGTGCAGCATTTTTAGAAAATGGTCTTATTCCGATAGCACAGACACATTATATTGATTTAATATGTTTTGATTTTCGAACAGATAGTAAATCTCCTAATATTGTCTATTGGAATTATGAACTATCAGCTATAGGTGAAGATGACTCAATATATTTTATATGCAGTAATTTTAGCCAATTACTCAAATCTCTAAAATAAGTTTAGTAGAAGCATAAATTCAATTTTCCAAAATAGAATACCAAATGATAATCGAGGGTAGAACATTGAAAATTAAATCTACCCTTGATAAAAAATAAAAAACTAAATCAGTTTCTTTATTAAGGATACTTATTTAGGTAGTACTAGTGATCCTTTGAGTTTGAATTTTTATTGGAAAATAGGGGATTTGGGATTATAAAACTGTTCTACTTCAACTAAATTTGGAAAGAACCCAATTTTACTTGACAATCTACATCTCCTCTGTTTAAGTTGCTAAATATTACTAGAAATGGGTATTGTTTATCATGCATACACAACATTTTTCACAGTCTCTCAAATGAATAGCCAGATCTTGAAAAACTTTCCGTAAGCTGAAAAATTACATTATCTTTGCTGGATGGATAACAATAGATTTGAGTTAGAATATGTCAAGCCTTGATAGGATTAACACCCTGCCAAGGCTTGTTTATTTTGTTTTGAATAAAATCTATGCGACTTTTAATCTTTAATCTCCAATATTAATTAATTTACTGAAAAAACAGATTAGTCTGTAACAAGTAAACCATCATTTCCTATAAAGAAGACTTCTCTAGTAGATGTACCTATATATAAAATATTACTTAGATTATTAATTTGAGTAGGAATTTTCGATTTATCTCCAGATTTTAAATGAGAATAAGCATTTTTATTTTCCCATTTATAAACTGTTCCATCCTTCAGAAGAAAAATACAATCTTGATCGTTTGACTCTATATCTTTTACGTTGTTTAGATACGGTACCAAATTAGATACAGAAAGAGAACCATTACTAGCCCATATAGAACCATCATTCTTTAAAGCCAAATAATTACCCAAATCAGTCACTATAACTTTTTCTACATTTTCAATATTATTAAATGCAAGTATTTGGGAGAATTTCACTCCGTCATAAGATTCCCAAATAGAACCATCATTTTTTATAGCTGAAATTCCATTATATTTATTTCTTGAAATACTCTTAACATCAGAAATTTGTTCGATTTTTGTAGGTTTTATATAACCCTTACCCCATACCCATAAATCACCTTTACTAAGTGCAAAACTTATATTACTAGTAGCGCATATTTGTTCGATATCCTTTATACCAAAAACTTTTGTTGGTAACACTTTGTATATATTGCTTGCGACACCACATACTGAGTAAAGATTATGTCCCCACGCCCATACAGTGCCATCTTCTCTTAAAGCTAATGAATAATAGTCTGATGCTGAAATATTTACTATATCTGATAGTTGATCAATCTTGATAGGAACACTACTATTTTCCTCTTTATCATTCCCTAATTGATAATATGTATTTGAACCCCATGCCCATACTGTTCCGTTTTCGTTAAGGACTATTGTATGATCAATTCCTCCTGTAACTTTCTTGAATTTATAAGAGTTTTCTGTATCTTTTGTAGTAACTACTATCTTTTCAGTAGATTTCGAATAATTGCCAGAATCGTCCTTTGCAATCACAGAAAATCCATAGGATGTGTTTGTCTCCAATCCTTCAACTATAAATCCATTACAAGTGGTCGATGCATAATATGAATTATCCACATATATATCATAACTTATATTATCCTCTGAAATATCCCAAGCCAATGTTACAGATGATTCTGTTTTAGTTACATAATGAAAATCTTGAGGCGGTAAAAGTTTTTCATTATCTTTATCACTTGTTGGAGTTGGAGTAATAATTGGGTCTTTTGTTGGTGTTACTTCAGCCTCCTCGGCTGGGAACACATTTATAAACCCTAATAGATACTTTCTCATATATGCAAAATCAATACTACTAAATTGTTTATTTCCATCAACATCTGCTGCCCAAGCTCCATTTGATATATCAAAATCCTCTTTTAAACCAAGTAAAACTAACCTCATATTTGCAAAATCTATACTGTTTCTAGCCCCATCTCCATTTACATCACCAATAAGGATTGATTCAGCACGTGATTGCATAAGGATCTGTCTTTCAGATTGAGTCTTATACACTTGTTCTGTAGCATATGCTTTAAAACTAAGCATATCAGCAATAATAATTTGTGTCATAAATAAACAAATAATTACTAATAAATTTAACTTTTTCTTTTTAAACATTTTTTGCCCTCCTAAAGATTTTTTCTTATATTTCAAATTTCAAATATAAAATGAATTACTGAACAATTATAGCATACATAACAATAAAACAAACCGAAAGAATATACAAAAAACCGAAAAAAGACCGAAATAAAACCGAAAAAAACTTGCAGTCGAATATTTATTCGTTCCTGGTTAGTGTAAAGTTATTGCAGGAAAAAATAAACTAAAAGACACATCTTTATGATAAAATGTTTTTGACAAGAAAAAAAGAAAAGAAAGAGCTGAGGTTGCAAGGTTTTTGCAGCGGTATTAAGGAAAGACGGATAAAATATCAGAGATAAATAACAATAAAAGAGGTTACAAAATGAAAAAGAAAATAATTGTGATAATTATATTGATACTTGGATTTTTTATATATTGCATAATCCAGAATAATGTCTTGATAATTTCAAACTACGACATTATATCATCAAAGGTTACAAAGGAGTTTAAAATTGTTCATTTGTCTGATTTGCATGATAAGCAATTTGGAAAAGACAATCAAACTTTAGTTCGTGTTGTAAAGCAGCAAAAGCCTGATATTATAGTTTTTACAGGAGATTTGGTTGATCAGAAGACGGAAGATGTTACAAGCAGTGTAAATACTCTTGGTGAATTGAATAAATCGGCACAAGTTTATTATATACCAGGAAATCATGAGTACAGGTGTGAAAAGGCCCAATTGATATTTAGAATGTTGGAAGATGAAAATGTAGAAGTGTTAAACTTAAAAACACAAGCTAGTACCTTAAGTGGAGTAAACATTGATATAATTGGTATTGACGAGATGGTTAACAGTGTTGAGAGTATAAATAAGATACTGACCGAATTTGAAAAGAGTAATAACTTTAAAATTGTACTTTCGCATTTTCCGGAAAACTTTCCAAGATACTATTCAAGTTATGATGTTGATTTGGTTTTGTCAGGTCATGCTCATGGTGGACAATTCAATGTTCCGTTTATTGGAGGTCTTTATGCACCGGGGCAGGGATTTTTTCCGGATTACTATAAAGGAGCTTATTCGGAGAAGGGTGTTAATCTTGTTGTTAGCAGTGGTTTGGGAAATAGCGTAATACCGCTTAGGATATTTAACAATCCTGAGGTGGTTGTCATAAATATAAAACCTTCAGAATAGTCCAAAACAATAAGATTAAAAGTTTGAATTATTTACAGTCAATTTGTCGGAGCAACATTCTGGTAGAGACAAATTCATGGATGAAATCAATTTATAGCCAGTAGTATACAGATGGGAATTTATAAGAAGTAGTACATAATAACTCGAACTTAAGCAAAGAAGGATTTTAGGGAGTTAATATAGAATATATAATCATAATAAAGTTTAACAGTTGGGAAGCTGATTGTTGGATAATTTCCTTATACATAATATTTAATTGTTTTACAATCAAGAAATAACTTCTCTGTTTGCACATCATTGCTTGCCTTATTATAATCTGTTTTTATAGCTTATGGAGGTATACAATGGATAAATCAATGAAACTGTACCTTAGATCAATCTGGGAAATTGAGATGCCCCCATACATTTATCCAATTGGTATAATGACGTTTTTAACCTATTTGTTATTTGGTAATACTCGTGAATATATTTTTGAGTTTAGTAGTGCTTTATTTGGAGCTGTATTGATAACACTAATTCCTGGGGTTATGCAAAAGAAGCTATATTTAAGGATATCCCGTAGGTTAGATGAAAACAATTTATCAGATTCGGAATTATATGAGTATAAAAAGATTTTATTGGGAAGACCCATAAGGGAAGGCTTATTTTCTAGTGTACGTTGGGTTTATGGAATGCTTAGCTGTTCATTAATTGGTCAAATCTTGATTCCTGATAGAGCAGTTGATGGTTTTTTTTACAATGTTTTCGTAAATCTTTTAATTGCAGCTATTATGGCTCCTTTAGGATTTATTATGAATTCAACTAATACTGAAATATTTAATAGCAGGCTGCTTAGTGATAAAAGATTTAGTAATATTGATATTGCTAAGTCGGATATATATCAATTTACTGTGATAAAGAAAACAATGCTTCTTGGATTAACACTTATATGGGTTTGTTTGGTTACCTTTTCGGCTATGGGTTATGGTATATTTACCGGCAAAATTACTTTGGATACAGCTGTAGTAAATTACCTGGTAGCTTCTGTGGGGATAGTTTTTCTTACTTTATATGTTCTTTTCAGAGTTATCAAGGCAGATAAAAACAGATTGTCAGGAATATTATCGGTGGTAAAAGGTATCAGCGATGGCAATTTAGATACAAATGTTACAAGGATTTCAGTGGATGAGGTTGGTGAAATAGCAGAGTACATGAATATAATGAAAAAGTCTTTATCAAAAACTATAAGCAGCATAAAAGATAAGGCATCTGATTTAAATATATATGCAGCTAATCTTTCTACCACTTCACAACAATTGGAATCGGTTTCAGGAGTTGTATCTAATACTGTTTCCGGGAATGCAAAAGGGGCTGCTTCGCAGGCAGAAGACTTGGCAAATATCATGCATGCGTTAAGCAATTTTGACGAGGCCTTTAAAAGTATTAAGAACTCTATAATCGCAGTCAGAGAAGGCTCGGAATTGACGGAAAGCTACTCGAGGGATGGAAGTAACAGGCTTGATGAATTGAACAACTCTGTAAAAAATGTGACGGAATCCTTTGAATTTATGTCTAACAACATTAATAAATTAAATACTGATATTAGTTATATAGGAAAAATGGCTGATATGATAAAAGTTATATCTGGACAGACCAAACTTCTTGCTCTTAATGCAGCGATAGAGGCTGCAAGGGCTGGCGAAGCCGGAAAAGGTTTTGCCGTTGTAGCAGATGAAATAAGAAAACTTGCTGTAGAATCAAAAAAGGCCACAGAGAACATATCGAAACTTGTAAGTTCAATAACTACACAAACAGAAGATGTTGTAGATGCAAGTAATGAAGTTAATAAAAAGCTTACAACACAAGTTCAAACAATTTTAAATACAAACGAGTCCTTCGATGGAATTCTGAAGTCTTTGCTTGACACGTTTCCTAAACTGAAACAAACCTTTGCTGATACAGAAAAAGCTATCAAAGAAAAAGACTGTGTCATTGAAAGAATTCATTCAATATCGACAATAGCGGAACAGACATCGGCTTCATCTCAGGAAGTTGCTGCGTCAGTTGAAGAAGTATTTACATCAGTAGAAGTGGTTGCAAAGACTGCTGAAAATTTAAAGTATTCGTCCGAAGATATTATTGCAGATTTAAAAATGTTTAAAATTTAGAAAATGCTCCCTTCCAAACAAGTATCATTTCACTTGTCTGCTTTAGAAGGGAGCATATATCAATAAATTATTTAGCTTTGATATAACCTTCAGCCTTAAGAAGTTCTGCAATAAGAACTGCTCCACCTGCTGCACCTCTTATGGTATTGTGTGAAAGACACACGAATTTGTAGTCATACATAATATCTTCCCTTAGTCTTCCTACAGTAACACCCATTCCGTTTTCATAATCTCTGTCGAGTTTTGTCTGTGGTCTGTTGTCTTCAGTCATATATTTAAGGAACTGTTTTGGTGCACTTGGGAGTTCAAGAGACTGAGGTTTGCCTTTGAAGCTTTCCCAAAGGGCAAGTATTTCGTCTTTTGAAGGTTTCTTGTCAAAAGAGACAAATACTGCAGCCATATGTCCATCTAATGCAGGAACCCTGATGCACTGTGTAGTAATTATTGGTGATTTTGCTTTAACAATTTCATTACCTTCAACTGCACCCCAGATTTTTAGCGGCTCTTGTTCACTCTTTTCTTCTTCGCCGCCAATATAAGGAATTACGTTATCTATCATTTCAGGCCAATCTGTGAAGGTCTTTCCTGCACCGGAGATAGCTTGATATGTGCAAGCTGTAACCTTGCTGACCCCAAAATGTCTTAACGGATGTAATGCTGGTACATAGCTCTGTATGGAGCAGTTGGGTTTAACAGCAATAAAACCGTTCTTTACACCTAATCTTTTTCTTTGACTTTCTATTACCTCGAGGTGTGAATCATTTAATTCTGGAATAACCATTGGTACGTCAGGAGTCCAACGGTGTGCGGAGTTATTTGAAACAAGAGGTGTATCAGTCTTGGCATAGGCCTCCTCAAGAGCTTTGATTTCATCTTTCTTCATATCTACAGCACAGAATACAAAGTCAACATCTTTTGCTACATCTTCTACATTTGCCGCATTCTTAACAATTATGTTCTTGACATTTTCAGGAATGGGTGCATTAAGCTTCCAACGTCCATCTACAGCTTCTAAATAGCTTTTACCGGAAGATTTTTCACTAGCAGCTATTGATACTACTTCAAACCAGGGATGGTTTTCTAAGAGGGTTATGAACCTCTGACCCACCATGCCTGTTCCTCCAACGATACCTACTTTTAATTTATTACTCATAACCTTTCACTCCTATACGAAATATTTATAGTTCAATCTAATTAGCATTTGTTTATTAGATGTTTTCTTGAATGTACGCGTGTGAAGAACAAATGTGTTTGTATGGTGTAATTTTAGCAAAAAGTTGCTCAGTTGACAATAGATTTATAAAATTTAATTAAAATATTCCGATATTTTTAATACAACCAATCAAAAGTAAAGGTTTTAAATAGCCTTAAAACATATAATAAAGGAAATAATCGGGGTTGTTAAGCATTAAATATTGGAAATTCTGTCTAAAATACTTTTTATCGAATTTAGGTGATTCAAAAAAAACTTTGCAATATAGTATGAAGGAAATTTGTAATGTGTAACATAAATTGGCATAATGAAACAAAAGGAAGGAATATTTTATAACTATATTCGTTTCGTATAAAGAAATGATGTGAAAATATTGAGGTTTAATCTTTCTTTTTTAATAAACATAAATCTGTTTAAAAGGTTGGAAATACTAGCGTTGAGTAATTGAGTTTGGTCAGATTGCTATAATATACGAGTTGATCTAGAACTTCTAACTGTTTGTAATTCATCATAAGATATTGAAAGAAACAATAAAATAATGGATTGTTTTTATAGATAGATAGGCTTAGAATATTAATATAACTATAAAACTGAGATTTTGGGATTAATTCTTATCAAATAAAACCATCGGTTAGGTAATTCAAAAATTTCAACTTGTTAAATAGTAATGTTTTTGTGTTTGGAAGTTTAAAAGCTTCTAAGGATAGTTATTTATTGCAATTAAAGAATTTACAGGAGTTGATTAAATGGATAGAGAACAGGTTTTAGACAAGCGTATCACTCTTTTAGCACTTGTGTGGCCAATATTAATCGAAACATTTTTGAGAATGTTTTTTGGCACTATCGATACATTTATGCTCAGTGGATATTCGGATTTTGCTGTTGCGGGAGTCGGAGCTGCAAATCAGTATGTTTCCATATTGATATTACTATTTCAAATGGTATCGGGAGGAGCGGGAATAGTAATATCCCAGTATCTTGGTGCGAAAAATGACAAGAAGGCTTCGCATGTGGCATTGGTAGCTATTATGTTCAATTTGCTTTTTGGTATATTGATAAGTATCGCAATGTTTGCTTTTTCTGGGAAAATACTTGGATTGATGAATTTTGAATCGGAGGTTTTTCAATATTCCAAAGAATATTTAGTTATCCTTGGTTCCTTTGCTTTCTTACAAGCAGTAAGCATAACTGTATCAGCGATATTGAGAAGTCATGGACTTGTGAAATATCCTATGTTGGTTAATATGGGAGCTAATTTGCTTAATATTATAGGAAATGCAATTTTTATTTACGGTATGTTTGGAGTACCTGTATTAGGTGTTAAAGGGGTTGCTATTTCAACAGTTAGTAGCCAAGTATTTGGATTGTTTGTAATGCTTGTTATTTTAAAGAGAAATGTGGGCATTAAATTCTCTTTGCCTGAAGTGTTGAAAATTCCAAAAGAAGAGATTGTTGAAGTTTTAAAGAGTATATTTAAGATAGGAGGTCCTTCAGCGGGCGAGTCATTATCTTATAATATTTCACAAATTGTTATAACATCTTTTATATCAACTATGGGTGCTTTCGCGTTGTCAACAAGGTTTTATGTTTATAATATGATGTTTTACATTATGATGTTTGGGTTGGCAACTGCACAAGCTACACAGATTATTATCGGGCACCTTATAGGAGCTGGGAAAAAAGATGAAGCATATAAGGCGTGTATTTACAGCCTTAAGTTATCGGCTATGGTATCTTTTTTGGTAGCCATAATGTTTGCGCTGTTTGGAAAAATTCTTTTAGGTCTTTTTACTGATGATATAAATATTATCAAACTAGGTGGAATTCTGTTTATAATTACAATTGTTTTAGAACCGGGAAGAACTTTTAACCTTATTGTCGGCTATGCACTTAAGGCTGCTGGTGATGCAAAGTATACTCTGTATTTAGGTTTGATATCTATGTGGCTTGTATTAGTTGCAATGTCTTATTTTTTAGGTATCTCAATGGGCTTGGGACTTGTTGGAGTTTGGATAGCTTTTGCTATGGACGAATGGTTAAGAGGAATCATGATGCTTAAAAGATGGAAATCAAGGGTTTGGGAGAAAAAGGCAGTGGTCACGAAGAAGGAAAGTAGTATAGAGACTGAGGATGAGAAATTGCTGCAAACTGTAAATTAATACAAAAATATTGTTGTTTGTATAAAAAAAACGGTCACTTAAATTTTATGTAAATTTTTTTACCATAAAGTTTAAAATGTGTAACCGTTTTTTTTGTGATTAATATAATGGTAATATAAGTGAGCAAAAGATAAAAAATGGGTGATTTACACACCGATTATATTGTTATTGTATAGAGGTTATAGTATAAAAAGGAGGTTTTTAATTATGTCTGGTCATGAACATCAACATGGACCTAAGATTGAAGCAGGTCAGATTTGTAATCCTGACTGTTTTCCACCACCAAATGAATTGGTTTGTATACAAGTACCAAAGGTATTTGATCAAGTTGCATTAAGAGAATGTATAACAAAATCAATAAAAGTCAGAAAGTGTGGACATGAAACTCATGGGCCGATACCTGGACCTATGCCGATTGATTTTGAAGGTATAACTGATTTTGATATAGTTGAGGTAAAAGTTATATCAAAAACAGATTCCTTAACTAGATCGGGGTTCAAAAAGTTAAAATTATTTGTCAAAATTGGTTACAAGATTCACTTCTCAATTGGTGACAGACATGAAATCGAGCATGATGAAGCTGTTTTTAATCTCACGATAAATGAAATATACTGCCCAAGTTGTGTAGCACAAATAGGTGTAATAAGGGCAAAAGATTGTCCTGAAAGTCACGGCCACGATAAGGATAAAACCCTTGATGTTGATGGAACACTTATTAAAGTGGAAGCACTTGCTGAAGCATTTAATGATGTCGTACATCCTGAAACTGGTATATTAACTTTTGATATTGGTGCCTTCTTTATAGTTAAATGTGAATGTATAGTTCAATTATTAATACCTGCATATGGATATTGTCCTGTTCCTCCGGAACAGATCAATCCTGCTGCACAGAACTGCAGAACATTTAATGATAGAACAAGAACACCTTTCCCAACTAAATTCTTCCCTGATCAAAAGTGGAATCCTCTTGACAGAAACGAATAAGGTTATTCCAAAGAAAAAATGTGCAGAGCTGCTTTGTAGCAGTTCTGCATGTTTTATTCCACTTCGTTCTGATGAAGTCAAAGAGGATACGAGTTACATTATATGGAGTGAAAAGTATGACAAACTATTATGTCGGATTAGAATCGAGGTCCCATGCTTTTTTGTTGGAACGCAGGATGAAAAATGAGGGTATTAAATGTGAAATTTCCTTTGTACCTAGGGAAGTTATGAATGACTTATGTAACATGGGTATAAAGTTTGAGGAAAATGTACTTACAATGGCAGTAAATTTGCTGAGACGTTGCGGTTTGCCAGGATGCAGGTTGTACAGAGAGACAGTAATGCCTTATGGATTTATATACAGTGAAGTACAAATATAGGGTTTGATAAAACAAGGAGACTGCTTTTAAGGCAGCCTCCTTTTAGATTCAACTTCTTTAAATGTTTTTTATTTTTACATCAACCAATTTTTATTTTCTGTATACCAACGGACTGTCTCTAATAGTCCGTCATCTAAATTGTACTTGTGTCCCCAACTGAGGTTGTTTCTGATTTTATAACTATTCACGATGTTATGCGTTTCTAAATTATTGTATTTATCTGCTGTTTCCAATTGTATCTCGGGTTTCCCTAATATTTTAAGTATTCTGTTTACGATTTCTGCATCGGTGCATTCTATTCCTGATCCTATATTATAGATTTCCCCGATTTTACCGTAAAACAATATCCTTATTATAGCTGTACAGTGGTCAAGAACATATAGCCATTCACGATGTGTATTATTGGCTTCACTTAAAGTTTTATTCTCAAAAGAGCTTTTAATACATGATGGTATAAACTGGTCTAAATACTGATAGGGCCCATAATTGCTGCAGCACCTACTAATTATGGCGGGGAAATTAAAGTTTGATGAGAAGGATTTAACAAGCATATCTGAGCTTGCTTTTGAGATTATATATGGATTTTGAGATGAAAAACCTGAGTCTTCACTCAAATAACTGTCCTTATCATTAGTAGGGCTGTAGACATCAGTTGTGGAAACCTGAATAAAACGGTTGCCCTCATAATTATGTTTGCTCCAGAAGTGACGTGTGCTTTCAAGTAATCTAAGTGTTCCCATAACGTTTGTTTCAAAAAAAGGAGTAGGGGTTATTAAGCTTTTTTTAGTGCATGTTTCGAAGGCGAAGTTTATTATATGGTCAGGATGATGTTTTTTTATAACGTAATTAACAAGATCCTGATTAAGTATACTGCCTTTTACAAAATGGTATCTCGGTGACCCTTCAATTTCTCTAAGGTTATTAAAGCTTGTCTGAGGGGTTAGATTGTCATAGTTTATGATAATATAACTTTTGTTTCGCCTAAAAAAATAGTTGATAAAGTTACTTCCTACAAAACCTGAACCGCCTGTTACCAAAAGCACTTTCATATAAATCACTTTCCTTAAATTTTTTCAATTAAGCTGCTTCTAAAAACGAAAAACTATGTTAATAAACCTGTTTTTATCTTATGTATACTTCATTATATTCATCTACAATAAAAAAGTGATTGACTTTCAGGTTTTTGTTTTTGATGTACTTGAAATAGTATTATTTTATAGTAGAATAAGTATTAGGTCATCTAAAAAAAGATAAACTGTCAATTACCATTGAGAAGCTTAAAGGATTTTTTTGAGATAACCTTATCCGATTCTGAATACTTATGTTTTGATAGTAAATATATTGTGGAGGTAATTATAATGAAAGTTAGCAGAAATTTATCTATAACTTTAATATGTATTATTCTTGGAGTTATGCTGGCGTGGCAGTATAAAAGCATACTGAATAATAATAAAAAAGAAACTACAAATAACGTAAGATTGGAGTCTGTTAAAGACGAATTGTTAACTCAAAAAGAAAATAATGAAGATTTGAGGAAGAGAAACGAGGAGTTGCAAAAACGGCTATTAGAATATGAAAGCTCTCAAGGAAATTTAAGCCAGATAGAGAAAAATTTAGAGTCTGAGTTGGAAAGAGTCAGATGGATAGCGGGTTTAACTGATGTTGAAGGTGCTGGAATAGTTGTTAAAATAGAGTACATCGGAAAAGAATCTATTAGAGAGAATGCGGTATTACGTTTAATAAATGAGCTTAAGGCGGCGGAAGCACAAGCTATATCTATAGAAGGTGAGAGGATTGTTGCTATGAGCGAAATCAAAAAAGCGGGGGATTTCATTGTAGTAAACGGCAAACAGATGGTTAGCCCTTTTACAGTCAAAGCTATAGCAGATCCTAAAAAACTGGAGAATTCATTGACAATGATTGGTGGGATTGTGGAGGAACTTCAACTACTTTTTGAAGTGAAGGTTACCATAGAAAGAAAGGACAATATTATTATCCCGAAGGTTAGGGATGATGGTTCTGTTCTAAAATATGATCTGTTGCGCACCAAAAAACTGTAAAAACTGGCGGTATTTAAAGATGTCAAACTGAAAAAAACGTGTGAATTTATGTGAAAAAATTGATTTGCTTTTTTGTATAACAATATAATGCCACTATTTTTGAAAGCTTATTAGTTTTCAAGATGGGCTTTGAGTCATAAAACAGATAAAGTTATTATTCGAAATAGCCTTATCTGTTTTTAGTAAGATTTTTCAGATAGTCTGCAGTTATATAGGAAAAACCTGAACCGGGCATCATAGGTAGATCATTTTTTTCTTCATTTTGATAAGTGCTTTTAGTATCGGAGACAGTATTTTTTTGAGAATATATTTGATTATTTGCACTTTTGCATTCATATTGACTTTGTATATTTCTACAATTACTTTCAATTTCAAAATGGTTTTCCCAACTAGCTAGCCTTGAAGCTATGTCAATTATAGTCTCCTCTAATTTCTTTATTGATTTTTTAATCTCATTTACACTTTCCAGCAGTAATTTGCTATTTTCGGTATCAACAGTTTTTATTATGTTAATATTTGTATTTTCATCCGATTCAGCAATGGTTTTTTCGATTATTTTTTCAGGTTCTCTGTTTATGTAAGGTCTTCTATTATATGAATACATATTTAAAACTCTCCTTTATTGCTATTATATTAATTTATATAAAAATTGTGCTCAAATTAAATAGAATATTTTGAAATCTAAAGGAGAAGTTCAAAAAAATAGCTGGTTATAAGGGAGGTAATATAAGCAACACTAAGTAATAAGTGTCGCTTATATTAAATATTTCCTCTAAAAAAGTTTGATTTTTTTCAAATTTTTTTCTAGACAAGCAATAGCATAAGGCCATTTCAAAAAATAACCTATACAATAATTAAGTCACAAAGCCCATCAAATCAGATTTTTTGAAATGGCGATTGACCAGTTATTTTTTTGGAATCACCTAACTTAGAAAGAGAATTCAGAATTTAGAATAAGTAAGAATTTAATATTCTGAATTCTATGGTTCTGAATTCTTGCGGCTGTGCCACGGTATGCTATTTTGTTACATCAAAGGAGTAATTCATTCCTGAGTTGTTATCCCAGTTGTTAGCACAATCCTTGAAACAGATGTTGAGAGTATCTGCCCTTAAAACCGGTATAGTAGTTTCAAAGCCTGTATCTGTCTTGTTCATAGGGTAGTCCAATTCATTATCCCAGCTGTTACCAAAACCTATTCGTGCAAATACATGTGATGCGCCGCTCTTTGATAAAAGGCCGTCATACATAACTGTAATATTTTCTCCCACTGTGGGGATGGCAGGTTGTATTGTTACTCCGTTTGATATATATTCTTTGTTATTGCTTTTACTGACTCTAGGCATATTAAACCTCCATTAATGGCGATTGACCAGTTATTTTTTTAAAAATCGCCTAATTCTTTTGTACTCATGTATTATTTGCAAAAAAATAAAATTTACTTACAGCAAAATTGTAAATACGTGGATATTCTAGTGATGAATTGTATATAATTGATATAGCTTGACTTTTTTATATAATGAATAGAATGTTTAATAAATACCTTAAAGAACATAAAAATGAAGAAAATTACAAAGTTGATTAAAATTAAGTGAATTAAACTTGCTAATATTACAAATGCTTTATTTAGGTAGCCAAAGTGTAGGGAACTTAATTTCATCATACCTGGATTTTATAGGGAAATAAGATAAAATTTTTTTGTTTAGGTTATTTTAAAAGAAACTTTGCAATTGCCATTTCAAAAAAATTGATTTATATTTTTTGCACAGTAAAATAATATTTCTCTGTTTGGAAGCTTTTAAGCCTCCATGATTGGCCTTTTGAGCTAAATATTGTATAGGTTATTTTTTGAAATGGTCTTAGAAGTTTTTAAATAATTGTATGAAAATGAAAGGATGAATTGAATGAAAGCGGTTATCATGGCAGGAGGAGAAGGTACTCGATTAAGGCCTCTTACCTGTAACAGGCCGAAGCCGATGGTGCCCATAGTAAACAAACCGGTAATGGAACACATTATTGAGTTGTTGAAAAAATACAACATAACGGACATAGCTGTTACATTGCAGTATCTACCGGACCTGATAAAGGAGTACTTTGGAGACGGATCCGAGTATGGAGTAAATCTTAAATACTATGTTGAGGATACTCCAATGGGCACTGCAGGGAGCGTTAAAAACGCCGAAGAATTCTTAGATGACACATTTATTGTAATAAGCGGAGACGCATTAACAGATATTAATCTAAGTAAAGCCATAGATTATCATATGAAAAAACAATCTATGGCAACTTTGGTCTTGAAGAAAGTTGATATTCCGTTGGAATATGGAGTTGTTGTTACTAATGAGGATGGAAGAATTATAAGATTTTTGGAAAAACCGAGTTGGGGAGAGGTGTTTAGTGACACTGTTAATACCGGAATCTATATACTTTCTCCGGAAGTTTTAAAATTATTTAATAAAAATGAAGTGTTTGATTTCAGTAAAGATCTCTTCCCAATAATACTAAAGGACAATAAACCTATGTATGGCTTCATTACAGATGAATACTGGTGCGATATTGGAGACTTGAGGGCATACTGGCAGGCAAATATGGATGTGCTTGATCAAAGGGTAGAGGTGCATATCCCGGGAAATAAGATAAGAGAAAAAGTTTGGATCGGAGATGGAACAACTATTGAAGATGGTGCTGCAATACAAGGCCCTTGTTTAATTGGAGCAAACACCAAAATTAAGAGTAATGCAATGTTAGATAGCTATTGTATTATTGGAGATAACACCATAATATCGGAACGAAGCAGTATTAAGAAAAGTGTATTATGGAAAGGTTGTATCATTGATAAAAATGTTGAAATCCGGGGGACAGTAATCTGTAATAAAGTAAATATGAAAGAGCATTCTTCTTGTTTTGAAAACTCAGTTATCGGTTGTGACACAATAATTAAAGAGAATGCAATAATTAAACCTAACATAAAGATCTGGCCTAACAAAATGGTAGAAGAAGCTACAGAAGTAAATTCGAATCTTGTATGGGGTTCAAAATCTATACGTTCAATTTTTGGACAGAGAGGCCTGGCAGGTGAAATAAACGTAGATATAACTCCGGAATATGCCTCAAAACTTGGAGCTGCTTATGGTGCAACTTTGAAGGGTAAAGGTACTGTAGGGGTAAGTTGTGAAGATTCGAGTGCAGCAAAAATGCTTAAAATATCATTTGTATCGGGTTTGTTGTCAGCCGGGCTTAAAGTTATTGATTTAGGTATATTACATTTACCGGTAGCAAGATCCGCTGTAAGATTTTATGGAGTTGATGGAGGAATCCACATAAGTACTTCAAGTATAAATTTAGGCAGATTGCATGTTGACTTTTTGGATAGGAACGGCAGCAACATTAATAGAGCAATGGAAAGAAAGATCGAAAATGCTTTTGCCCGGGAGGACTTTAGTAGGTGCGAAGGTGATGTGATTAAAGAGGTGGAAGTAGTTCCGGATTTTACTTCCTTCTACTTAAGAAATATAGTAAACAATGCAAAGAATAAGAGTTTTAAATATAAGATTGCTTTAAATTCACCATCTAAATTTATACTGAAAACTGTTTCAGGTCTGTTAAGAAGTCTTGGTTGCACAGTGGAGGAAACAAATCTCAATCTAGATCTATTAAGGGGAAAAGGCAGTATAGAGTCAAATGAGTTGAATTATTTCACAAGTATGGTGAAGGCTGGAGACTTTGATTTTGGAATATCGATAGAAGATAATTCGGAGAGAATGATGATTGTTGACAACAAGGGAAGAATAATAAATGAAGATATGTTTACAGCTCTTGTATCATTGATTTTATTTAAAACTATCGACGGTGGAACTGTAGTTGTACCTTTATCGACAACACATGTGGTAGAAAAGTTGGCCCAGGAAAATCACGGAACTGTGATAAGGACAAAGACTTCCCCTCAGGATGTAATGAATAAAATACTTGGAAGTGAAATTAAGTCAGAGTCTATTGATCAGTTTAATTTTCATTTTGACGCAATTTCCGGTCTCATAAAAATAATGGACTTTTTAATGTCTAATAACTATAAGCTTGCGGATTTGATTGCCATGATACCAGATTTTTACGTTGATGAAAAAGAGGTAGAATGTTCCTGGAATGCAAAGGGTAAGGTAATGAGGCAGATAATCCAGGAAAGTGACAATAATAGTATAGAGACATTAGAAGGTGTAAAAATATTTAAAGACGGTGGATGGGTATTGATACTGCCCGATGCAGAGCAGCCTGTTTGCAGGATTAAGAGTGAAAGTTATTCTGCTGAGATTGCTCAGGAATTGACTAGCATTTACGCCGATAAAGTTGCTCAAATAAGCAGAAGTTAATAATTTTAGTATTGGTTTTATTAAAAAATTGTGATGGTGTAAGCTATCACAATTTTTTTTAATATCAATTGAACAGTTTATTTTTTAATAGACTGTTCAAAATTAATTCTCCAATTCCGAGACAAATACCAACTGGACATTTTTCCTATCAAATTCAGCCAACATTTCCTGTATTGCCTGTGCAGTAATTTTACCTCCTTCAATGCCTACATGACCTATAGCAATAGATTTTCCCTCCTTCAATGCAATTTCTCCTGCTTTTCTAAGCTGTTCCTTAACATGTTCCTTTGTAGTTTGGCCGTCAAGGAATATATTTCTCTCATAAAATGGAACGCCTTTTTCAGCTGCAACTTGTCTTGCGACAGATTTTGCACTGGTTTTACTGTCTAAGAAGTATACTCCTTTCTCTTTTATAATATCAAGGACATCCGACATAATGCGTTCATCGGTGCTGATTTTTGAACCCATATGTATATTTGCACCGTTTGCATTAGGGATATCTGAAAAGGCTTCGGAGGTTATCAGATAAACATCGCTGTCACTTGAAGTCGAAAGAATTGGTTTTGGCCCAAGCCAGCTGATTTTACCCTTAACCGGTTCCATAGGTAAGTGTACAATTACTTCAAAACCCTTTTCGAAAGCTTCCTTTGCATCAGTCTGACTATAGTTCAAAAAAGGCATTACAGCAAAGGTTAAATGCCTGTTTATAGACATCATTTCTTTAACACCGTTCCTATCTGAGCCAAAATCATCAATAACAATTGCAAGCTTTCCTGTTTTATCTGGTTTTATGGATGTATCTGCACTATAAGCTTTTTCAGATACAAACTGGGATTTATTTACAAAAAATAGCAGACCTAAACTTAATATGAGAAAGCATATAAAGATAAGCTTTAGTAGATTAATTATTTGAGATTTTTTTAAAATAATGAAGTGAATTCTTTTCATAATATATACACCTGAAAAAAGAAATATCTATGATTAGTATACTATGTAAAATCCCATAAATATGCTTCGTTTTCATTAAAAGGATATGGAGATGTATAGAAAATGACTGAAATATTATTTTTAAATTTATAAACAAACTTCTTGAGAAGAATTGTATATAGCACTTGAAATAGTAAAATTTTATAGTAGAATTAGAAATAAGGATAAAAGGATTTAGTTCGAAAGAGGCGAAAATTAAGATAAGGTGATTCCAAAACAAACTATGCAATAGCCATTTCAAAAAACTGATTTACATTTTTTGCACTGCAAAATAATGTTCCTCTGTTTGAAAGCTTTTAAGCTTTCATGATGGGCTTTATGCCTTAAATATTGTATAGGTTATTTTTTGAAATGGCCTAAATAGACAAATGTACTTGATTTCTTGAAAAGACAAATAAATGTAATATTGCATGAAAAAAGCACTAAGAAGGGATGAATTTATATGAATAGTAAAGACAAGAAGTATATATTGATGTTTATATTCATTTTGTTCGGACTTTTAACTACAGTTCAGTTTAGAAGTATATTGAATAATTCGAAAAATAAGCCTTCTATAGCATATGAGATCGAGAATCTTAAGAAGGAACTCGAGTCGGAAGTAGCTGCAGGGAATAAGCTCAGAGAAGAAATTGATTTTAACATAAAAAAGAAGGAAAGTATTTTAAAGACTTTTTCTATTGGTAATGATAACGGTCAATTGACCGATCAATGGGAAACTGCAAAGATTTACGCAGGACTTACTGATGTAACAGGAGACGGCGTTGTTTTGACTTTAAATGATGCAGCCGAAAGAAACCCCTATAAATCGAGTTTGAGTTTGTTACATTCTGAAGATATTTATGAAGTTGTTAATGAGCTCAAAAAGGGCGGTGCACAAGCTATTTCGGTAAATAATGAGAGGATGATTCCAACAACAGAAGTTGTATGTGCCGGGCCAACAATACGTGTTAACAGAAATAGGTATGCAGTACCTTTTGAGATAAAGGCTATTGGTGATCCTAAGCGATTATATTCAACTTTTTATGACAGTCCTATTTTTACTTCTTTAAGCTGGCTTGGAATAAGAGTTGAAATTAAAGAAGCTAAAAACATAGAGATACCAAGATACAATGGAAACTTAGATAACTTGCTTAAAGGTCTGGAGGTAGTTAATCAGTGAAATATAAAACTACTATTTCGATTACTGTGATTTGCCTGATAATGGGCCTTGCTGTAGCATGGCAGTATAAAAGTGTTTATAATAACAAAAAGACTGCTAGTGTTCAGAGTATGACTTTAGAAGACTTAAAGGATAAACTGATAATAGAAAAGAAAAATAATGAAGAACTGAGAAATAGAAATGATGCTTTGAACAGAGAACTTAGAGAATTTGAAGCCGCAAAGGGAAACATAGACTTATATGAGAAAAATCTCAGGATGGAAGTGGAAAAGGCAAATATAATTGCAGGACTTACTGATGTAAAGGGACCTGGAATTTTAATTAGTATTTCCAATAGTGATACTGATTTAGGGTGGGTTTCATTCAGAGACATATTAGAGGTTGTTAACGCACTTAGAGCAGCAGAGGCAAATGCTGTTGCTGTAAACAACGAACGGGTAATTGCTATGACTGAAATTTCTGAAATAGGCAACTATGTAATAATTAATGGAGTGCCTATGAGTTCGGATAAGCCTTTTATAATAAAAGCTATAGTTGAGTCACAAAAGCAGGATGATTCCATAAAAATGTTAGGAAGTGTTTTAACTAAGTTGGAAAAGGGTGGCTTGCTAAGTGTGGAGGTCGAAAAAGTTGATAGTGTTACAATTCCTAAAATAGAAAAAAACAGAGCTTCCTTTGATTTCGACTATATTAAGCCTAGTGGTATGTAAGAATCATAAAATGAAGTATTGCAAAGTACTGGTCCAATTTTCCTACTGGTCTTTTTTAAACTAAATACTTATATAAATAATATAGGCCTAAAAAATGAACTTGTCTGCTTGAAAGGCTTATTTTTGTATTTAGGAGGATCGGAAAATGAAGAGGAAAGTGATAGTTTTATGCCTGTTAATATTTGCTTTGCTTATGATAAACATTATAAGCAGGGAACAGGTCAGTAACTTATGTTTGCCGGACTTAGGCGGTGTGTATTCTGCAAGCTTTGAGGACATAAACTTTAATACTGAGATAACTGGGATGTTAAGTGAAGGTGTAATTGAAGAGGTAATTTATGAGGAAGCTTTTGTAGGTAATAATTATAGTGGCGAGTACAAAAACAATTTGTTAAGATGGGGAATACTTAGGAAAGGCTTTGGAAAGACACCTGATGCAGACCCGGGTGCCCCTGAACTTTTAAATAAATATGGAGCCTTATATATAGGTGATACTGAAAAAAATGAGATTTATCTTACTTTTGATGAGGGTTATGAAAACGGATATACTCCAAAAATCCTAGATGTCTTGAAAGAAAATAATGTAAAAGCGGTTTTCTTTATTACAGGTCCGTACTTATCGGAACATCAGGATCTCGTTAGAAGAATGGTAGAGGAAGGACATATTATAGGCAACCATTCAATACATCATCCAAGTTTGCCAAGTGTTGATGACAAGACTCTTGAAGAGGAAATTCTCGGCCTTGACAGAGCTTTCTTTGAAAAATTCGGTAAGCACATGCAATTTTTAAGACCTCCAAAGGGTGAATACAGTGAGAGGACTCTTGCAATAACTCAAAAATTAGGATACGTAAATTTGTTCTGGAGCTTTGCCTATGACGACTGGTATAAGGATAAAATCCGTGGTGCTCAGTATGCTTATGACAAGGTTATGAACAATTTACATAATGGTGAGGTTATGCTTTTACATGCAGTTTCAAAGGATAATGCAGATGCTTTAGATATGATAATAAGAGGAGCAAGAAGTAAGGGGTTTGAATTTGCAGACCCAAGTAATTTGTTAAGGAATAAGGAATATTAAATAAATAACTGATCAACTGGAGTTTCAAAAAACTTGATTTGATGGGTTTTGTACCTAAAATATTGAATATGTATTTTTTGAAACTCCCGAACTGAAATATTAATTGTCAGGGGGATTAAGCTATGCCTCGTAAAAAAAAGACAGTGAAAAAAGGTAAGAAAGCGCAAGTACCTAAAGTCAGTTTGAAGGAAAAGATGTCGGAATTACTGGAACTACCTAAGGATATTGTTTTAAATGTGCCGAAACTAACAATGGTTGGAAATGGTGATTTGCTTATAGAGAATTTTAAAGGAATTATCGAGTATGATAATGATAGGATAAGAATAAATACCAATAGCGGTATAGTCAAAATAACAGGAGAGGGGCTTCGAATAAAAGAAATCACTTCGGAGGATCTGATGGTTAATGGTGATATATCAAGTCTTGAGTTTTTAAGGTAAGGTGATTCCTAAAAAAAACTTTGCAATTGCCATTTCAAAAAATTTAATTTGATGGGTTTTGAGCTAAAATTATTGTATAGGTTATTTTTTAAAATGGCCTAAAGGATAAGGCATTTTTAGAAGAATTGAAAATCTTTGTAGCAGCATCGGGGGAATTTAAATGTTATTGAGGTTATGGAATTATATCAAAGGATATGTTATTATATTTGTTGAAGGCTATTTTTTAGAGAAGTTTGTCAATATATGTACCAGAAGACAAGTTTTCCTTTGGGACGTAAAAAAGAGAAAGAATAGTGCTATGTCCATGAAGGTTAGCATAAAAGGTTTTAGAATGCTAAGACCCATTGCTAAAAAGACAGGCTGCAGAGTAAGAATTATGGAAAAGCGTGGGTTTCCCTTTGTTCTTTATCGATATAAAAGAAGAAAGACTTTTTTTGCAGGAGCAATACTATTTGTTTTTTTGTTTTACTTTATGTCATCCTTTGTATGGAGCATTGAAGTAGACGGAAATGAAAAGCTTGCAACTGAAACAATAATGGATAGAGTATACCAATTAGGAGTGAAGCCCGGAGTACTGAAGTACAGGATAAATCCCCATGATGTTGCAAGCAACCTTATGTTCGATATAAATGAGTTGTCGTGGGTTAGTGTTGTAATAAAAGGTACTAAGGTAAAAATTGAAGTATCTGAAGGGGTTGAAAAACCCAAACTAGTTAAGAAGGATAGTCCATGTGATATTGTTGCTTTTAGGGATGGGGTTGTTAAGTCTATTTTTGTAAAATCCGGTTTGGAAGCAGTCAAAGTTGGAGAAACTGTTAAGAAAGACCAGGTACTTATATCTGGGACAGTACCGGTCAAAAATCAGGAGAATAATCCTAGAATTTTACATGCAATCGGTGATGTTATTGCAAGGACTTGGTATGATGCTAGTGTTCCGGTGGAAACTAAAGTTTTTGAAAAGATTAGAACGGGTAGAAAAAAAGACAATATTTCGTTAGTATTATTCTCTAAAAAATTTGATTTGTTTCATAGAATTTCACCTTTTGGAGAGTATGATCAGGTAAATATCGAAAAGTCTCTTTCTATCGGTGAAGATCTGGTTTTGCCCTTTGGAATGGTAATTGGGAGGTATTATGAAAATAATATTATTGAAAAGGAAATAACTTTAGATGAAGCTAAAAAAACAGCGGCAGGCAATGCTTACAAAAAGGCATCTGGAAATGTACCCAAAGATGCTCATATAGTTGAGATAAATGAAAATTTTGTTGAAAAAGACGATGGGCAAATCATTGCAGAAGTGATTATAGAATGCCTTGAGAATATTGGATACGAAAGAGAGATTGGGGGAAACTGATTGGAAAGTCTTGTTGAAGTGTCATTGGAATTTGATAGAATTGAACATGCTATGAATCTTTTTGGTAATTTCGATGAAAATTTGCACCTGATAGAGGATTCATTTGGTGTAAAGGTTATCTCAAGAGATAAAAGTATAAGAATTGTTGGAGATGATGAAGGGGTTTACAAAGCAAAAACAGTGCTTCAAAGATTAGTAAATATTGCATCGCAGGGTGATATCATAACCAAACAAAGCGTAAGTTATTTGGTACAGCTTGCAAATGAGAATCAAATGGACAAGGTTAGCGATTTTAATGCAGACTATATCTGTCTTACAGCTAGGGGGAAACAAATAAAGTCAAAAACCCATGGACAGAAAATATATATAGATGCGATAAAAAGCAACGATATTGTGTTTGGCATAGGACCAGCGGGAACAGGAAAAACATTTCTTGCTGTGGCAATGGCTGTGACAGCATTTAGGAACAAGCAGGTAAACAGAATCGTATTGACTAGACCTGCTGTTGAAGCAGGTGAAAAGTTGGGTTTTTTGCCCGGTGACTTGCAGAATAAGGTTGACCCATATTTAAGACCTTTATATGATGCACTTTATGAAATGATGGGTTTTGAAACTTATCAAAAGTATCTTGAAAAAGGCATGATAGAAATAGCCCCACTTGCATATATGAGAGGAAGGACATTAGACGATTCTTTTATAATTTTGGATGAGGCTCAAAATACTACACCGGAGCAAATGAAAATGTTTCTAACCCGTATAGGATTTGGGTCAAAGGCTGTCATTACTGGTGACATAACACAGATTGACTTACCTGGTGATAAAAAATCAGGACTTAAGGAAGTAATGAATATATTAATGGATATAAAAGGAATATCCTTTATACAATTATCCGATAGAGATGTTGTGAGGCATGAGCTTGTACAAAAAATAATTCAGGCTTATGATAGATATGACAAGAAAAAGAGTAACTGATTGCAATAATAGTTGTTATAGATGAAAAACTCTAAAACTAAATTTTAAAGGAAGTTTTTCATCTAAATTAGATAGCGTTTAAGTGCTATATAAATTTAACTTTAGTGTACGTTAATCTATATGTAGGAAGTGTATTTATTAAATGACTTCTTAATGGAGGCGAAAGGCTGTATGTCTAAGGAAAAAAATGTAGATTTTCATGGAAGCTTTAAAAGTTATTTCAAGGACAAGCGTATTCAAAGGATAATAATAGCAGTAATAACCATTCTTTTTGTCTATACAATTGTATTAAATGGAGCTACTCCTAAGAAATATAAACTAGAACTTAAAGGAAGATCGGATTATGATATTACAGCGCCTAGAGATATAAAAAACACCATACTGACAGAAGAAAAAGCAAGGAAAGTTGCAGAGGCTGAAGTTGGTGACATGAAGGAAATTAGAAATGCTTCCATCGATGTTATTAATACAACAGTAGACTTTATAAACCTTATCGAAAGGGCTAGAAAAAATGCTGATAAAAAAATAAGCGGAACATTAGATCCAAATGATGAAAATTATGCGGCAAAGGTTTTGAACATTAAGAAAGAAGAGGCTGCCAATCTTAATACAAATATAGAGAAGCTAAATATTATTTTGTCCTATGATCAGGTCTTGTTTTTTATTACAAGCGCAAGTGACGAAGAAATTCAAAATTTCGGCATTCTGCTACGAGGACTTGTTGGAGATATAATGGAACAGGACGTTACGGAGGACAATATATCGCAAAAGATTGTTCAAATGCAAAACAGTATTTTAAACACAGAGTTGAGACAGGAGATAAAAAATTGTGGCTTGCTTCTGTCCAAATATTTAATAAAGCCTAATAGGACTATAAATGCTGAAGCAACAAAGGCAAAGAAGGAGTTAGCTTATGAAATTGCTTTAAATGATCCCGATAACTTTGAGATTGTAAAAAAGGGTGACAGAATTTTAAGTAAAGGTGATATTGTTACAGAGGATAAGTATCGAATTCTTGAAGAACTTAATTTGTTGGAAACTACAGGAAGGATTGACTATGCTTTTGCAATTGGAATATTTATAATTATAATTTTAATTTCCCTTCTACTTATTCTCTATATGAATAATTTTAGTAAGAGAGTTTTTTACAGTAGAAATGATCTTATTTTATTGTCACTTCTGATACTTGTAATACTAATTACAGCACGTATGGTTTTTGAAATATCAACGCTAACCATACCTATATTTTTGGCAACAGCTCTTATATCTATTTTGCTTGACTTGAGATTGGCTGTTATTGTGAACTTTTTGTTAACCATTTCAATTTCTATTATGACCAATGGAGAGATGAAGTTTATGATTCTTGGAGCTGTAAGTGGTGCTTTTACAGCATTTATAGTATCTAAGACCAGTTATCACAGAAACTCACTGTCTATGGGAGGTCTTATTATTGGAATTATTAATGTACTGACCATAGTATCTATAGATTTAATAGGTAAGTACCCGCCAAAGACAATATTTTATGAATCGGTTATTGTTATGCTTAACGGATTTCTTTCTATTGTCCTAACAATCGGTCTTCTGCCTTATTTAGAAGTAGCTTTCAATATAGTAACTCCCATTAGACTTTTAGAGCTTGGTAATCCAAATCATCCTCTTTTGAAAAGGCTTCTGATAGAAGCACCAGGAACGTATCACCATAGTTTGATGGTGGGGAATTTGGCGGAAGCCGGTACAGAGGCAGTTGGAGGTAATGCACTGTTAGCTAGAGTGGCAGCATATTTCCATGATATTGGCAAACTTAAACGACCGAGCTTTTTTATGGAAAATCAAATGGATGGCAATCCTCATGACAAGATGACAGCTAATCTGAGTACTCTTGTGATAACTTCCCATATTCATGACGGGGTAGAAATTGCAAAAAGGTATAGAATACCGCTTATAATTAGAGATATAATTGTTCAGCATCATGGAACGACACTTGTTGCGTATTTTTACCATAAGGCAAGAAATGTTGAAAAGGATGAGGCTGTCAGTGAAGCTAATTTTAGGTACGACGGAGAAAAACCTTCTACTAGAGAAGCGGCAGTAGTTATGCTGGCAGATTCGGTTGAAGCAGCGGTCAGATCTATGCCGGATAAGACTGAGGGTAAAATAGAAGGATTTGTTAGGAAAATTATTAAGGACAAGTTAGACGATGGACAGCTTGATCAATGTAACTTGACTTTCAAGGATTTAGATAATATAGCAAAGTCTTTCATGAAGGTATTTGGAGGATATTTCCACGCAAGAGAAGAGTATCCTGATGTAAAGAAGAAAGAAAAACAATCGGGTAATGAGGATGAAGTAACTCAAAAGGAACAAGACAGTGATGAAAGTCAGGAGGAAAAAATACTAAGAGATAGTATTGAGGAGACAAAGGATCAATTAGCTGCCGATTCTTCCCTCGAAAAATCCCCTAAGGAGAAGAACAAATGAGAGTGTTGACAGAAGATTTGCAGGATAAGATAAAAGTGACGGAGGATATGGAAGAACTTATAAAAAAGGCTGTGAGTTTTAGCCTTTCGATAGAAAGTTTTAGTATTCCGTCGGAAATCTCCATAATGCTTGTGGACAATGAATATATAAGGGAAATTAATAGGGAACACAGAAAAATTGATAAGGCGACGGATGTTCTATCTTTTCCTATAGTAGATATGTATGAAGGTGTAATAAATTCCAATGAGGGGGATTTTGATCTTGATGAGGATGTACTTTTGCTTGGAGATATAATCGTTTCTCTTGAAATGACAAAACTACAGGCGGAAGAGTATGGGCATTCCTTTGACCGGGAGTTGGCTTTTTTGATTACTCATGGAATATTCCATTTGCTAGGTTATGACCACGATACACCGGAGAGGGAAAAAAAGATGATTTCAAAACAGTATGCTGTACTTGAAAAATTAAATTTGTCAATTTAAGGTGATTGCAAAAAAACTTTGCTTAAAAAACATGGAATAGTTTAAGGGGTCTCATATGAAAAACAGGAATTTGATTGACAGTTTCAATAATGCAATCAGTGGAATAATTTGTGCAATTAAATCTGAGAGAAATATGAAGATTCACATTTGCGCTGCAATTATAGTATTCTTATTGAGCATGTTTTATGATATTACTAAGGTTGAGTTTATGATAATATGCATTGCAGTTGCGATGGTTATTGTCAGTGAGCTGTTTAATACTGCTATAGAAGAATTGGTAAATATGATAACTACCGGTTATCATCCAAAGGTAAAAATAATAAAGGATGTGTCAGCAGGGGCAGTTTTGGCAGCAACTTTTTTTGCGGTTATAGCAGGTTACTTTGTGTTCTTTGAACATGTAAGTACAGGACTTGAAAGTGGTGTGGAAAGAATAAGACATTACCCTATGCACATAGCAGTAATTACCTTGATTATAACAGTAGCCTTGGTATTGGTGCTGAAAGCTTTTTCAAAAAAGGGTACTCCCTTTAGAGGGGGAATGCCTAGTGGTCATGCTGCTATTGCATCTGCCATTACGACTTCTGTCGCACTTTGGTCGCTAAATGCGAAAATAACTGTGCTTTGTATAGTTTTATGTTTGCTTGTAATACAAAGCAGATTAGAGGCTAAAATACATAGTTTTATAGAGGTTTTTTTAGGAGCAGTGCTGGGATTTTTAATTACGTTGTTGTTTTTTCAGATATTTAGATAAATTATTAGGAGGAAGAATTTAATGAGTTTTAAATCGGGTTTTGTATCAATAGTCGGAAGGCCAAATGTTGGTAAATCAACACTTTTAAATTGTATTACAGGGGAAAAAATTGCAATAATGTCTGATAAACCTCAAACCACGAGGAATTCTATTAAGGCGGTTATTACAGGAGACAATCATCAATTAGTGTTTATTGACACTCCAGGAATACACAAGCCTAAGAATAAACTTGGAGATTTTATGGTGCATATTGCAGTAGAGAGTTTGAATGAAGTGGATGCGGTATTGTTTCTTGTAGAACCAGACTCTCTCAAGCCTGGCCCAGGAGATCTTTATATAATTGATCAGTTAAAAGAAGTAAAATCAAAAGTTTTTCTAATTATAAATAAAATAGATTTAATAGATAAATCACAATTGCTGCCTCTCATAAATGTCTATAAGGATTTAATGAATTTTGAGGCTGTAATTCCTATTTCAGCACTAAAGGATATCGACCAGGATTCGCTTATTGGTGAGATTTTAAAGGTTATGCCTGAAGGACCAAAATATTTTCCCGAAGATATGTTGACGGATCAGCCTGAAAAATTAATAGCTGCTGAACTAATTAGGGAGAAAATTCTTCAGCTTGTAAGTGATGAAGTACCACATGGTGTTGGAGTTGAAGTTATATCCTTTAAACAAAGAGAAGACAAAGAGATAATTAACATACAGGCAAATATATACTGTGAAAAGGATACTCACAAAGGAATTCTCATAGGAAAGGGCGGAAGCATGCTCAAGCGTATTGGCAGTCTATCGAGGCTTGAAATTGAAAAATTATTGGGAACACAGGTGTTTTTGGAGCTATGGGTAAAAGTAAAACCTGATTGGAGAAATAGTGATCAGATGTTGAAAGTTCTAGGCTACAAGAAATAAATATACACGTTTATAAAAATGTATTCCGGTGGTAAAAACAAGTGTAGAATTGAAAGATAACATAAATTTTCAAGTATACAAAACTTTTTTTTAGTGAAACCTAATAAGGACAAATGCATACTGAACTTAAAGTTCGTGATCTACATTAAATAAAGACTTCAGTGTATTAAACTTCTTTTGTTTTGACTTTTCACTATGCTAAAAAGAGGTGAGAAATGAGTTCGTATGCATATGCCTATGATTTCTAGAAAATTAAATTAAGGTGATTGAAAAATAACTGGTCAGCTGACATTTCAAAGAAATTGATTTACATTTTTTTGCATAGCAAAATAAAGTTCTTCTGTTTGGAAGTTATTAAGCTTCCGTGATTGGCTTTTTGACCTAAATGCTGTAAAGGTTATTTTTTGAAATGGCCTAATGAATGTAAAAGGATTTTCAAGAAAACATAAAGCATGCAAAAAAGACTTAAGGGGGAATGCATTTTATGTTAAAAGAATTTGCCTGGAAAGCTTTTGAAAGTACTGGAAATATTGATACGTATATATTTCTTAAGGAAATTGAAGAAAAAAATAGAATAGCTGAGGAAACTACGGTGGCAAGGGATGAAGTTGCTATAAGTAAAAGTTAATTGAGAAGGCGAATTGTTTTGTCATTTATACAATTTTACTGGGGGCAAAATTTTGACTCCTTGGATTTATGAGGTTACAAATGAGTTATATTAAAACTAAAGGTGTAATTATTAAAGAAATAAATGTTGGAGAAGCAGATAAAATCGTAACTATATTTTCGAAAAATAAGGGAAAGATTGCAGGAGCTGCAAAAGGAGCTAGAAGGCCTAAAAGCCGCCTTATAGCAGGTGCACAATTATTCTGCTATAGTGAATTTGTTCTTTTTAAAGGGAAAGATATGTACTCGATAAACAGTTGTGATGTGATTGAGCCCTTTTATGAAATAAGAAATGATTTGGTAAAGCTTACTTATGCAGCTCACATAAATGAAATTGTAATAGACAATGTTCAAGAAGAGCAGCCTTCAAGTAGAGTATTGCAGCTCTTTTTGAATTCTCTTTATATGCTTGCAAAAACGGATAAGCCTCCAGAACAAATAACGAGAATTTTTGAAATCAGATTGATGGCAATTTTAGGGTATGCACCTTCTGTAATGGGATGCATAAAATGTGGGAAAGAAGATTTTAAGGACTTTGCTTTCAGTTTTAAGCACTGTGGGTTTTTATGTAAACAATGTATATCAGATGACAGGTACGCATTAAACTTGTCTGAAGGTGCTGCAAGAGCAATTCATTATATAGTATATAGCAATATGAAGAATATTTTTAACTTTGAGGTTTCAAATAAGATACTTTTAGAGCTTGGTAAAGTTTCAAAAAGGTATATGAAAGACAGATTAGACAAAGAGTACAGCAAATTGGATTTTTTAAAGACTTTTGAATCTTCATAAAAAATTATGACCTATCAAGTTAAATTCTAAAACGTTAATCAAATATTTTATATAGATTATCCTAAGAAAAAAATATGGTATAAGGAAATATTAATGACCTATTTCCTTTTATATTTGACTCTTTCTAACAAAGTAAAAGAGTCAAAAGCCCTTGAGCTTTTATTTAAAAGAGTATAAACAGAACTTTTAATGGCAGCCTGGCAATCGTAGCTTAAGGATACTACCTTAAACGTTAGACCCACAGCTTTGCGTCGTCGTCTTTCAACGATTTTGCCCTGTTTCATAAGTCACTATTTATATCTCCTTATACCGTGATCGGGAGGAAATATTGTACTACAATATTTATTATAGCATAGGGGAAAGAAAAAATAAAGTGTTATTTTATTATTTTACAGTAATATATTAATATATTTAATGACGTACATATTATTATACTAATTTGTATTTTTATAGTTATGGAATGTTCTGCTTTGTTTTCAGAAAGAAATTATTGTTAAAATATATGTCAATTTAAGAAAATATATAGTATAATTAACACGTGTATAAAATTCAATTATTTTCTTTCAATAGAACTATTTGAATTTGAAATCAAAAACATAGTAATTCCATTAAAGATTTACATAAGGTGATTTCTAAAAAATGGTCTAGTCGAAATTGTAAGTTTTCTTTTGTACTATCGTATATATCTTTTGGAAGGGGTGGAAATTGTGTCTGAATACTATTTAGGCGAAAAAACAGCAGATACTTCTTTGGGTATTGAAAAAAAACTCGATAAGATTGTAAAGATAGGTACAGGTCTTGAAATAAAACATATTAAGATGTTTGAATACTTAAATGCCAGTGTTTTAGAGAAAGCAGAAAACACGTTAAGGCTTACCACTAAGGAATCGATAAAGGAAACTTTTTTCTTTCCCGGTGATCATGTAGCTATAAATTATTCCGATACAGATGATCTGTTTGCAATTAGTGGAAAGATAACAAATATTAATTCTCTAAATCCCCTAGATTTAACTGTTACTACAACTCGAATTGAAAAACTGAAAGATTCAAGAAAATATGAAAGATATTATGTAAGTCTAATGGCAAATATAAATAGTCCTGATTTTTCCGACAAGGTATTTGTTGTTGTAAAGAACATGAGCTCTGGAGGAATTAAAATTAATTGTTCGGAATATCTGTCAATGACTGAAAGTGTAGGAGTTGAAGTTATTCTTGATAGAATTAATAAGCTTTCTTTTAGAGGTGCAATTGTAAGAAAGGGCAGAGGTAAAGCTTATTTTGAATATGGCATAGAGATAAGGGAAATTTCCGAATCAAATTATAAATGCCTTAAACACTATTTAAATTGGCTAGCCTCCGATTAAAAAAAGTAGGTGTAAAATGCTTTACCTGGATAAAAAAGAGGTAGAGCATTTTTTGTATCCTGAAATGAATAAAATGAATGAAATATTTTTAAGATTTTTCGAGAAACATATAGTTTGAATATATTTAAGCCTATGATATACTATACGCTATAAGAATTTAAGATAAAAGTTTGCAAAATAAACAAACTTTTTGAGAAGAACTGTATATAGCTGATTATAAAATAATTGGTAGCTTTGCGTATAGTAAACGTATAAGAGACAAAGGGGAGAAGAAATGACTAAAGATATATACCTTGACAATAGTGCAACAACAAAACCATATGATGAGGTAATAGAATATATTTCGCATATTAATAAAAACGTATATGGTAACCCATCATCTATGCATATTAAAGGATTAGAGTCGGAAAAGCATATAAAAAGCGCAAGAGAAATTATTGCCAAATCTTTAACAGTGGATAATCAGGAGATTTATTTTACATCGGGAGGAACAGAAGCTAATAATCTTGCTATAATTGGATTTCTTGAGGCGAATCCTAGAAAAGGAAATAAAATTATAACAACAAAAATAGAGCATCCTTCGGTATTGGAAGTATACAAACATTTGATGGAGAGAGGTTACATAGTCGATTTTGTTGATGTGGATGACAAGGGCGTAATCAACTTAAATAGCTTAAGAGAGGCTATAAATGAGCATACTGCATTAATAAGTATAATTTATATAAATAATGAAATTGGAAGTGTGCAACCTATTAGTGAAATAGTTCAAATAAAGAATAGTAAAGACAGAGAAATTGCAATTCACGTGGATGCTGTTCAGGCTTATGGAAAAGTAAAAATTTCGCCTAAAAAGTTAGGAATTGATTTGATGTCTATAAGTTCACATAAGATTCATGGACCAAAAGGTGTAGGAGCTTTATATGTAAAGAAAGGTTTAAGAGTAAAGCCTGTGTTGATAGGTGGAGGGCAGGAGTTTGCTATGAGGTCGGGAACAGAAAACGTTTCCGGTATATGTGGATTCGGTATGGCAGCGGATATAACCACTAAAAAAATAGACGAGAATTATTTGAGATGTATGAAAATAAAGGAGTACTTTAAAAACAGACTAAATGAGGAGTTTGCTGAAGATGCTTTTATAGTATCACCAAAAGATGCATCACCCTATATTCTCAATGTTTCTTTTTCAAATGTTCGTGCAGAAGTTCTTCTCCATCACCTTGAAATGGAGAACATATTTGTTTCTACAGGATCTGCATGTTCTTCGAAAAAGAACACGCACAGTCATGTATTAAAGGCATTAGGCTTAAGGCCTGAAAGAATTGATGGAGCAATTAGATTCAGTTTTTCTGCTTTTAATTCGATAAAAGAGATGGAGTATACTATTAATGTTTTAAAAGAGATTTTACCGAAAATTAATATAAAGCGCGGAGGAAAAAAATGAAAAAAGTAATTTTGGTTAGATATGGGGAAATTTTGCTAAAGGGTTTAAATAGACCAGTATTTGAAAAAAAGTTGATTGATAATATAAAGAGGGCTATAAACCCATTAGGTAAGGTTGGTGTTTTCAAATCCCAGGCAAGAATATATGTAGAACCACAGGCAGAGGACTACGATTTTGATGAAGCACTAGGTCTTTTGACTAAGGTTTTTGGTATTGTATCAGTGAGCCCTGTATGGAAGATTGAATCCAACTATGAAGTTATAAAAGAGAAGTCCTTGATAATGATAAAGGATTTGCTGGATAGAAAGGCCTATAAAACCTTTAAGGTTGAGACTAAAAGGGGAGATAAGAGTTTCCCTATGGATTCGCCGGAAATAAGCAGGGAGCTTGGCGGATATATTCTTGAAAGTTTCCCTGAGCTTAGCGTTGATGTAAAAAAACCGGAATTTGTTTTTTATGTTGAGGTAAGGGAATTTACGTATATTTACTCGGAGATAATACCAGCCGTGTGTGGTATGCCGATAGGCTCTAATGGTAAGGCAGCACTGCTTTTGTCGGGTGGTATAGACAGTCCTGTAGCTGGATGGATGATTGCAAAAAGAGGAGTTGAGCTTGAAGCTGTTCACTTCTATAGTTATCCTTATACAAGTGAAAGGGCGAAAGAGAAGGTAATAGAGCTTGCAAAAATACTTTCAAAGTTTTGCAATAAGATAAATCTTCATATAGTTCCCTTTACCGACATTCAATTGGAGATAAATGAGAAATGCCCGCTAGATCAGCTTACTATTATTATGAGAAGAGCAATGATGACTATAGCTGAGAGAATTGCTGAAAAAGTAGGTGCTCTAGCTCTTGTGACAGGAGAAAGTGTAGGCCAGGTGGCAAGCCAAACTATCCAAAGTCTATATGTAACAAATTCTGTAGTAAAAATGCCGATATTCAGACCTTTAATTGGAATGGATAAAAACGAAGTGATTGATATTGCAAGAAAAATTGGTACTTTTGAAACATCAATTCTTCCCTATGAGGATTGTTGTACTGTTTTTGTTGCAAAACATCCGAATACAAAGCCTGTACTTGAAAAAATATTATTGTCGGAGGAAAAGGCCAATCTTGAGGAGTTGATTAACAAAGCAATAGAGAATACAGAAGTGTTGGTTGTAGATAATAAATAGGTAATAAAATACCATGTAAGTGTAATAATACTTGTATATAGTAATATTTATATAATATAGGGATATCTTCTAGTGGGTTTGACCTTGTAACAGAAATTTTTCAACTGACCTAGTTTTTTTAAGTCACCTTATATTAAAAAGTTCTGATTTGTCTATAAAAAGCTGTTATTTAAAAAGTATGTTTTAATCAGGATTTTTTGAGAATAATAGAATAAGGAGATATCCATATATTATTTTTGTATACAGAAGGTATTTGATATGTTAAATAATATAACATCTAAAAAGATATATATTATATTACTCATCACTGTTTTTGTTATCAATGCGGCAGCAACTGTTTTTATTGCTTGGGTATTGAATGAAAAGACGTTTTATATGGGTGTAAAAATTGAGAATATCGCACTGTCGGGAATTGATAGGTCAAAAGCTAAGGAAAAAATACAGCATGAAATCAATGAAAACTTTGCAGGGAAAAAATTAAAACTAAAGTATGATGAACGTGAGTGGAATATTGGTTTGAATGAAATATCCTATGGCTTTTTAATAGACAGTGCAATAGAAAGTGCATATAAAATAGGTAGAGAAGGTAACTTTATCAATCGACTTATGACAGTTTATCATGTAAGAGGAAGGAATGTAAACATTTCTCTTGTTTCACAATTTGACAGAAAGAAACTAAGAAGCATATTGGAAAGGATAAAAACTGAAATTGACCAAGAAGAGGTAAATGCCTCTGCAATTTATAAAAATGGGAAAGTAATTTTCAATAAAGAGATAATAGGTAAGAATATAGATGTTGACAAAAACATGGATTTGTTAGAAAATATATTATTAGAGAAGAAATTTTCACCTATAGAATTAATAGTTGACAATGTCTATCCAAGAGTTCGCTACAATGATATATCTGTCATAGAAAAAGTTGTATCTACTTTTTCTACATCTTTTAATTCGCAAAAAGTCGATAGAAGCTTCAATATTAAACTAGCATGCGATAAGATAAATAATACTGTTTTATTGCCCGGTGATTTATTTTCAATGGATAAAGCGTTAGGAACGAGAAGTGTCACTAATGGGTACAGGAATGCACCCGTTATCATTAAGGGCAAGCTTTTAGAAGGGGTTGGAGGAGGTGTGTGCCAGGTAACAACAACTCTATATGTGGCTGTATTGAAAAGCAAATTAGAAGTTGTCGAGAGAAGACCTCATTCAATGCCTTTAGGCTACGTTGAACCGGGACAGGATGCGACTATCTCAGAAGGATATATTGATTTTAAATTTAAGAATAATAAAGAGTATCCCATCTTAATAAGTGCCCAAGTATCAGGTAGCAATATTACTATAAGAATAGTTGGGATAAAAGAAAAAGTTTCTCAAACTGTCAGGTTAAAGTCAGTGGTAGTAAAGGAGTTGGCACCTGAAAAAGAAATGGTAATTCATGATAAAACGATTCCTGTGGGAGAAGTAGTAGTTGAAAAAACTGCTCTAACTGGTAGAAGGGTTGTTGTGTACCGTGAAACTTATGAGAATAATAAGCTTATTGAACGGGAAAAAGTATCAGAGGATACTTACCAACCTGCCAGAGGTATAATAAAGGTCAATCCTGTAGTAAGTAGTCAATTAAGGTGACTCCAAAAAAATGTATAAATTATAAAAAAGTGAGGGTTTTTAATGAATGATTCCCTATTCAGCAAAGAAATTAAGTGTCCTGTATGCGAGAATAAAGTTGAAGTGACAAAAGTCAAGTCTAAAGCATGTATTGTGACATCAAGGGATACAGATTTTTGCATATACTACGAAGGTATAAATCCAATCCTATATGATGTATGGGTATGTGAATACTGTGGATATGCTGCACAGGGAGAACGATTTGAAGAACTGTCTTATATAGAAGCAAACAAAATTAAAAAAAGTATTACACCCTTTTGGAAAAGCAGAAAGTTTAGTGGTGAAAGAAATATTGATAGCGCATTAGATGCGTTCAAACTAGCCTTGTACAATCTGCAAATGATAGGGGCTAAATCGAGTGATTTGGCAAAAGTTTGTATAAGAATTGCGTGGTTGTACAGGTTGAAAAAGGATGAGAGAGAAGATGATTTCTTAAGTTTTGCCTTAAGATTTTATATTGAAACATTTGATAAAGAGAAATTTCCTATTAAGAAATTTGATGAATATACATGTATGTATTTAATTGGGGAACTCTCTAGAAGAATTGGGCAGGTAGATGAAGCTATTCTGTGGTTTAATAAACTTATAACTTCACCTATGGCAAGGACTAATAAAATTCTTATAGAGTCTGCCAGAGAACAATATCTTTTGGCAAAAGAGCAAAGAGAAAAAAATAAGCATGCAATATAGAAAAGAGAAAAAAATAAGCATGCAATATAGAAAAGTATAAAATTAGCTCTTAATAAGGGCTGATTTTTATGTTATTATAAAGATAAATTTGTGAGCGTCGGAGGAAATATGGAAATAGGGAAAATTCCAAATAGTGTTTTAAAAGAGATTGTTCTCGATAAGATAAAGGGAAAAAGGAAAGAAATCCTTGTGAGGCCAAAGGTGGGAGAAGACTGTTGTGCGGTTGATTTTGGAGATAATGTGTGTGTGTTGTCCTCCGACCCCATTACTGGTACGGAAAATGAAGTTGGACGTTTGGCGGTACATATTTCATGTAATGATGTTGCATCATGTGGTGCAGAGCCTTTAGGCCTTCTTGTTACTATATTGGTGCCTCCAAGGGCAACTAAGAAAGATCTTGAGCTGGTTATGTCCCAAATAAGCGATACTGCAAATTCATTAAATGTAGATATAATAGGTGGACACACTGAAGTAACCGGTGCGGTTAATCGTTTTGTTATTATTACCACTGCAGTAGGAAATGTACTAAAGGACAAGCTGGTAACTACATCAGGAGCTAAGGCTGGGGATGATATAATTATAACAAAATATGCTGGTATCGAAGGAACTGCAATAATTGCTCTTGATAAGGAGAGAGAACTTGCCGATAAAGTGGAAAAGAGTGTGTTGAAAAAGGCCAAAGCTCTAATTAATGATATAAGTGTTGTAAAGGAAGGAATAATAGCAGGACAATTCGGGGTGAATTCAATGCATGACATAACAGAAGGGGGAGTACTTGGAGCTGTTTGGGAAGTTACAGAGGCTTCGGGAAAAGGCGCTATTGTGTATAACGATAAAATACCTATTATGGAAGAGACATTAAAGTTATGTAAGTTTTATAATATTGACCCGTTAAGATTGATTTCAAGCGGTTGTATGATAATCACCTGTAAGGATGGTAGTGAACTGGTAAAAGAGATGGAAAGCAAGGGGATAAAGGCAACCGTTATAGGTCAAATAACTAATAGCGCTGAAAAACATCTTGTTTTAAAGGATGGCTATGTTGATATCGGTGAGCCTTTATCGGATGAGTTGTATAAAGTAGTTGATTAGAAATTAATTAATTATTCAAAGGGGGTTTTACTATCAGTATCTTAGAAAGAATGACCAAACAAATGGGAAGTCCTGAAGATGAGGAGAAACAGATTGATTCAATTTCTTTTATTCTAGCAATTATGGTGGTGGCTGTACTACCTCTTATATCAATTCCAAAGGTGGTTAATACCCCTGTTAACACTTGGTATTTTCTGGATATACACGGGTATTATAAGTTGGTATTCTTAATTATCTTATCAATGTTTATGATGACTTTAATGGGTTTTAAAGGACTAGTTAGAAAGCAACATATCAAGATTAGCCTTCCCTTAACATTGTTTACATTATGGATTCTAGTATCACTTGTTTTTGCTAAGGATGTTGCAGTTGCTTTTCACGGATATCCTTTGAGATGGCAGGGATTTTTAGCTTATTTTTGTTATGCTATTGTTTTTGTATTTGTTGTAAATATGATTAAACAAAAATACATTGGAAAGCTTCTTGTTGCTTTATTAATTAACGCTGGTTTGTGTTCAATACATTCGATATTAAATTACTATGGTTTTGAACCATTAAACTTAATTACAAAATATTTCTTTGATGCAACCATAACACCTGATATATCTCGTGGAACGCTTGGAAATAGAAACACTGCAGGAGCGTTTTTTGCAATACCTACAATAATAACATTAGTTATGTTTCTAAAAAATAAAAATAATAAAAAGAATATTTTTTACTATATAACCTTTCTTCTTTCATATACAGGACTTTTGGTATCACTTACACGTGTAGCATGGTTAGGGACAATTGGTGCTCTTGTTTTGACAGTGATTTTTCTTAGAAAAGATTTAAAGATAAACATGGAAAAGAATACGTTAATTATTGTCACTTTTGTTGTGATGCTTGTTGTTTTAGATTTTACAGGTAATGGAGAAATAGTTGGTAGATATTATTCTATGAAGCAGCAAATTGAGCAGGCTAATGAAGGTAATATTGAACAGCTTGGAACACATAGGTTATATATATATGGCAGGGCATTTAAAGTAATAGCAGATAACCCAATAGTAGGTACCGGTCCGGACTGTTTCGCTTATTATGCTACATTGACTAGAGAAGATTACGAAGAACATCCGGAATTACGAGGCACAGGTTATTTTGATAAAGTGCATAGTGAGTATTTAGAATATGCTGCAACCATGGGCATTCCAGCACTCATATTTTATATGTGGTTTATTTTGTCGATATTTATCCCTTGGTTTAGAAAGCGAAAGCAGATGAAACCCGAAATTCTTGCGATTTTCTTGGGTTTGACGGGGTATTTAATGCAGGCATGTTTTAATTTTGGTTCTATCAGTACGCTCCCTGTACTTTTTGTTCTGTTAGGTATACTTAAAAATGCTTTATTAAATGAAAGTAATGGAGAGAATGAGCACGATAAAGAAAACGATGAAGTAGAGATTACAAAAGTTGACACCAACGACAAATACTCATTGACATAATTTTTATTTATTATTATAATCCTAATTAAAGTTTGCCGTGATGGAATTGTAAATAATATTTAATCTGTTATATAAATAGGAGGTTTTTCATGTATAGTTTAAAGGAAGTACTTAAATTTGACCCGGAAGTTGCAAGTGCAATTGAAGATGAGGTTAACCGCCAAAGGAACAAAATTGAGTTGATAGCATCTGAAAATTTTGTTAGTGAAGCTGTTATGGAAGCAATGGGAACTCCATTGACAAATAAATATGCTGAAGGATATTCCGGCAAGAGATACTATGGTGGGTGCGAATTTGTTGATGTAGTTGAAACTCTTGCAATTGAAAGAGCTAAAAAGATATTCGGAGTGGAACATGTAAATGTTCAACCTCATTCCGGTGCGCAAGCTAATATGGCCGTATTCTTTGCAGTGTTGAAGCCTGGAGATACTGTGCTTGGTATGGATCTTGCACATGGAGGTCACTTGAGCCATGGAAGTCCTGTAAACATGTCAGGAAAGTATTTTAATATCGTATCCTATGGAGTTAACAAGGATACCTTTAGAATTGATTACGACGAAGTTCTTAAAACTGCTAAAGAGTGTAAGCCAAAAATGATAATTGCAGGTGCAAGTGCTTACCCTAGAACTATTGACTTTAAAGCTTTTAGAGAGATTGCCGATGAAGTCGGTGCATATTTGATGGTAGATATTGCTCATATTGCAGGTCTTGTTGCAGCAGGACTTCACCCAAGTCCGGTACCTTATGCTCATTTTGTAACTACTACTACCCATAAGACTTTAAGAGGTCCTAGGGGTGGTATGATAATGTGCAGCAATGAGTTTGCAAAAGCTGTAGATAAGGCAGTGTTCCCAGGTATTCAGGGAGGACCTCTCATGCATGTGATTGCTGCAAAAGCTGTAAGCTTTAAAGAAATTATGTCGGACGAATTTAAAACTTATCAGGCGCAGATAGTTAAAAATGCTAATGTATTAGCAAATACTATGATGGAAAAGGGCTTAAATATTGTTTCCGGCGGTACGGACAACCATTTGATGCTTGTAGATTTGAGAAATAAGGGTGTTACAGGTAAAGAAGCACAGTTTATGCTTGATGAGGTAAGTATTACCGTAAATAAAAACGGTATACCTTTTGACACTCAAAGTCCGTTTATTACAAGTGGGGTTAGAATCGGAACTCCTGCAGTTACAGCAAGGGGAATGCAGGAAAATGATATGGTAGAGATTGCAGATCTTATAAATATTACAATAACCGATTTTGAAAACTCTAAAGAGGCTATTAAAAGTAGAATAAAAGTTCTCTGTGATAAATATCCATTGTACAAGTAGTTATAATACCCCGCATAGCAGTAAGAATTCAGTATTCATAATATTAAATTGTCCCTATTCAGAATACTGAATTCCGAATGCTGAAGTCTACTTCTAAGCTTTACTACAACTCGCTTAGAGCAAAAAAGTTTACAACAAAGCAATCTTTTTTAGATGAATGATATAAGACACCAATGACGCCAATCAATAAAATATGGTTGGCGTCATTTTATTACTTGAGAAAATACATTGTTTTTTGAGTACTGGAATTTAGGTGATTACTATAAATAACTGGTCATTGCCATTACAAAAATGTGATTTGATGGGCTTTGTGACCTAAATATTGTATAGGTTATTTTTTGAAATGACCTTATTACAATTTGAACAAAACATACCTATACAATACATATCTTAAACCGCCGATGTTTTGTTTTGTACTCTTTAGCAAAGGCTGATAAAAGTCAAACATCTTATTAAAATCACTTCTTGTAAATTCATCTCTACTGTACCTTGCGTTTACAAATACCTTTGTTATATCTTCCATTTTGTAAGGATGGAACCTTCCTATACTATCAAGCCTCTTAGCATGGTCTAATGGAGTTTCACCTACTTTTATGTCTGCATCTTGAATCAGCATGAATTTTAAAAAGTATTTGTAAAGTTCAAGAGCACCCTCTCTAGGAGGTAACTTGTTGATATTTGATATATGCCTCTTTCTTCTAAAAATATTTAAAAAGACAATTAATGCTATGAGCAGTATTACTGACAAAACAGCAGCAATAGTAATAACAAGCGTTTTGTTAATAGGCTTTCTAGTGCCCTTATTTTGTTCCGGCACGTTGCTTGTGTTGCTTGGAGAAAAGCTCAGGGCTGGAGTGCGGCTTAAGCTTGGTGTAGGTGTTTGGACACGATGAGTGTTTGAAGTTGCTGATTGATAAAGGTTAGAGGAAAATGAAGCAGTAGGTTCAAACTGTACCCAACCCATACCTTCAAAATAAACTTCAACCCATGCATGGGCCCGTTCATTTGTAACTTCATAAAGATTATCCTTTCGCGTGTAGGAGGGAAGTAAATAACCCTCTACATATTTTGAGGGAATATCAATACTTCTTGTAAGGATTGCCATAGCTGTTGCAAAGTATGTGCAGTATCCCTCTTTATGTTCAAAAAGAAAATAATCTGCAAAATCGACTCCATCGGGTACTTCACCCGGGGTGAGATTATACTTGTAATTTTTAGAGAGATATTGTTCTATTGCCTTTACCTTGTCATAGTCGTTATTCTCGTTTTTTGTTATTGAAATTGCTAAATCTCTTACTCTTTGCGGAACTGTATCGGGAATATCAAGATACTTTGAATATATTGTTGTTGAATTATACTTTAAAGAAGTAAGACTTGCAATAAACTCAAAAAGATCCTGATTATTACCATAAAAATGCTGTGAATCAATATTATTAATGAAAGTGCGAACATCAAATTCTAATGAATTGATAATTTTCTTATCAGAATTGAGTGCACGGATTTTGTTAACAAGATGGTTTGAAAGATTTTCTTTCATGACTTCAGCATTTGGTGATTCTAAGATCAATTGAAATACATCGTTTTTTAATATATTTATTCTTGCGTCATAAAAATCGGCAGTTCTAATAACATTGGTATCTATATGATTCCAAACTTCAGATAAGGATTGTTCTAAATAATTATCATAAAGATTTTTATAGCTTGCTCTCAAAAGATTTACCAAATATTTATCACCATAATTTATACCGTAGGTGTCAAAGGAATAATTGAAACCTTTAGTTAATGGTTTCCGCGATATTAAAACCCCTTCGGCATTTACAAAAATGTCATTGGTGCTAAAATCGGGAAATTTGAGGTTAGAGGTTTTAAGTGGTGCAAAAAGTGAATTTGTATTAATATTTTCATAAAATATTTCAACGGAATATTTTGAAATATTATTTATTAAGTCTGGGGCCGAAGCACCTTTTGATTGTTTTTTGTAATGGTCAGTAAGCACTGAAACACCGGCTTCGAACTCAAAGTTGTCAAAATTAAGTTTGTTATATTGGTTATTGAGTTCATAATAGGAGATATTTGTATTAATCCATGAAGAGCCTGTATATTGATCACTTGAACGACCCTTAAGATATAGTTTTTTTGGAGACTTCACCTTTAGTACGAGGGTTTTGTTGGGAATTACATTGCTGCCTAATTTATTACTGTCATTTCCAAAGCCTGTAGAGGATATGTCAAAGTATCCGATATTTATTGTTTTGCCTGATCTGCTATTAAAATTCATAGCAGAATACAACTTCTCATCGAGCCATTTCCATTCTATAGGCCTTGAGTTTACAGGAATAAATACAGTAAGAAGAAGCACCAATATAGCTATGGGTGCAATAAAAACTATAAAAACTGATGGATTAACAAAATCAGTGGACTCCTGAGCCCATTTTTTATTGTATACATGAAGCAAATAGTAAATTAATATAGAGACAACAAAAGTGTAAAATGAAATATAAGCTTTGTTTACTACAAAATATTCAAACATCCATTGGACGCAGAATATTGAAATTCCGGTCAAAAACAAAAGGTAAAAGTTAAATTTTTTTACAGTAAAAATATAAACAATTAATGAAAAAACAAAACTAAAAAGCAGGGTGAATATAATTGCACAATATTCGTTTAGAGGAGTTTTACCCTGAATATAATTAAAGATCCAGACAAAAGGTCCGGTAATGCGATCAAACCATTTGTTAAAAACAGAGTACAAGGCGACAATTAGTCCTCCCGAAATAAAAGATATTACAGATACCTTTGTCATTATTCCGTTTATAAGAAAAATTGATAAAAGTAACAAAAATATGGACACAAGCACTAGAACCTCAAGTGGTGTGTACTTAAATCCGAGTGTAGTGGTAAAAGGGTATACAAAGCTAAAACTCATAGATATCATGAGCAGCAACTTTGCTAAATATTCAAAAAGTTTTTTTATAGGCACATTAGTCACCTCACATTTTCTATCGCCCACTAGTTGTGCTAAAGATCATTTTCACATCATCATCCATGTTGATTTTATACGTAGTAACGCCTATTTCCGGCAAGTCCGACAGGATATCATTAACTATGTTTTCCGAGTTCTCTGTGAAGTCCTCGGCACAAACATAAATAAGATTAACATCATAACCTATTGTTTTTGCATTGTATATTTCATCATAAAGACCGAAGTCAATATTCGAAGTAAATATCAAAAGATCTATTTTTTTAGCATTATCCCTGCTGTAAATATTTAAAAGATCTTTAAGTTGTACATCCTGATCAAAACTTACATTTGAAAGCAGGTCATATATTTTGCCAAAATCCATTATGTTTTTTGCTTCTATATCATTAAAGCCTTTAGAATGATAAATCAGATTAATCGGAATCCAGTTACAAAGGCAGTAATTGACTACAGCAACAGCTGCTTCAATTAGTTTGTCTTCTAGCATTATGTTTTGATCATAGCTGTACTTGTTTTTTTCAAGATCTAACATTATAACACAATTAGTTTTAGAGGTACCTTCATAGTTTTTTACCATTAGTTGATTAACCTTTGCAGATAACTTCCAGTGTATCTTTTTTAGACTGTCACCATAGGCGTATTTTCTAGAATCGGAAATAGTGGTAATATCTTCATACCGAGTATTAAGTATGGAATGGGATTCCGATAAATAGTTTGTTTTTATATAGAGATTATCAAGCTCTATCAAACGAGGATTAACGGTTATGGTTTTAGTAGTATTCGGACTGTAGGAAAGAGAGAAAATTCCTAAGTAATCCTCGAATACAATGGTTTTAATGCCCACCATATAGTAACCGCGGTATTTGCACACGAGATTAAAGGTGAAAGATTTTTTTCTAAAAGGTAGCAGGGAAAAGCTTTTTGCTTGAAACTGCCGGGAAAAAATAGTGTCTTCACCATAAAAATTTACTTTTATAAACGGATATAGAAAAAAATCCGGGTTATGAATACTTAATGTGAAATTAACCGTCTCACCTTTTACAACAATTCTTTTATCAATGGCTTCAACAAATCGAAACCTTGAATATGAAATAAAGGTAAAGACAATAGAAATAACAGGCAGCACAATAGTAACATAAAAGAGCATATAAGGAATCTTACCGCCATAAAAGTATATAAAAAGCAAGGACAAAAAAAATAGTGAACAATATAAAATTCTATTTTTTATCATAATCTTCCACCAAAGCAATTTTGATTGTTTGAAGAACGGACCTTATAATATCTTCTGCCGAAATCTTTTTTAGCCTAGCTTCTTGTTTTAACACAATCCTATGAGAGAGCACAGGTACAGCCATGTACTTCACGTCTTCAGGTATTACAAAACTTCTGCCGTTATAGAAAGCCCAAGCTTGTGCAGCACGGAATAATGAAAGGGACCCTCTAGGGCTTGCACCTAAGTTTATATCTTCATGATATCTTGTTTTGGCAACGATTTCTACGATATAATTATTTATTGTCTTATCAACAAAAACTTGCTTTACTTCATCCTGAATTAAAATTATATCCTTACCGGAAGCAACAGGCTTTAAATCTTGAACAGGATTAGAAGTCTGAAATCTTGAGAGAATACAACTCTCTTCTTCTTTTGACGGATATCCTATGGAAACTTTCATAAAAAACCTGTCAAGCTGGGCCTCAGGGAGAGGATATGTCCCAAGATATTCTATAGGGTTTTGGGTTGCTAAGACCATAAATGGTTTTGGCACATAATAAGTTTCACCATCAACAGTTACCTGTTTTTCTTCCATAACCTCAAGCAGGCTTGCCTGAGTCTTGGGTGAGGTTCTGTTAATCTCGTCGGCAAGTATAATATTACTCATGATACTGCCGGGATGAAAGTCAAAGGTACCTTCCTTTTGATTGTACATTGAAAAACCTGTTATATCGGAAGGTAATATGTCCGGTGTAAACTGTATTCTCTTAAAAGAAGCATCAATTGATTTAGATAATGAAGAAACCAATGTAGTCTTACCTACACCGGGTACATCTTCTATTAAAACATGTCCGTCACAAACAAGTGACATTAATATAAGCTCGATAGAATTTTTCTTTCCGATAATTACATTTTCTATATTTGAAACTATTTTATTTAAAAGTTTGACCGAATCGTTCATATTTTGTCTCCTCACATATTTCTAAGTCACCCCTACTATGAATTATAAAGTAATCAGACTATAAATCAATAACGATTTATACCAGTCCATTTTATAATATTAGTATTAATCGACTATCATAATGTTATAAAAGCAATACCTCTATCCTTAGCACACACTTCTTAGAATAAATTCTGTTACAGGGCAATAGTTTATTATAAATCCAGAGTTCTAATGACCTCTTTAAGTGTTTTTCCAGATTCTTTTAGTAATTTGCTTTCCTTTTCACTCAGTTCAACATTAAGTATTCTTTCGATTCCGTTCTTATTTACGACGGTAGGTACACTCAAACACACATCATCAACACCGTATTGGCCTTCTATAAGGCTTGATACAGTGAGTATTGAACTTTCATCTCTTACGATTGCTTCTATAATTCTTCTTACTGCAAGTGCAACAGCGTAATAGGTAGCGCCTTTTTTCTTTATTATATCATAGGCTGCATTTTTAACATTTTCATATATTTCCTTTTTAGACAAACCATCTTTACAACCGTGACAATCATCACAATACTTGTCCATCGGTATACCGGCAATATTAGCAAGGCTCCATGTAGCTACTTCTGTATCTCCATGTTCACCTAGGATATAAGCATGTACATTTCTTGGATCAACACCGGTGTGATCTCCAAGCAGGTATCTAAACCTTGCACTATCTAATACAGTTCCGGAACCGATAACCTTGTTTTTAGGAAATCCTGAAATCTTGTATGTAACATAGGTGAGTATATCTACAGGGTTTGTAACAACAAGAAGTATGCAGTCCTTGTTATATTTTACAACTTCCCCTATAATCCCTTTAAAAATTGCAGTGTTTTTTTTGACCAGGTCAATACGTGTTTCTCCTTCTTTTTGATTGGCACCGGCTGTAATAACAACAATATCAGAACCCTTGCAGTCACTGTAATCCCCATTATATATTTTGACAGGCCGGACAAAAGGCATACCATGATTCATATCCATTACTTCGCCTTCAGCTTTTTCCTTATTAATATCTATTAATACAATTTCAGATACAAGTCCACTTATCATCAAGGTATAAGCGGTGGTTGAACCAACAAAACCTGCTCCGATTACTGTAACTTTTTTGATTATTTTATCATCCATAATTATTTTCCTCCCTGTAGTTGTTATTTTATATGCCCTTTAAAGTAATTTCAAAATGATCTGGTAATTTATAATACATTCGTATAAAATAAAGGAACTAATTATTATATTATACCTCATGATACAAAATGTAAAACATATTGTATAAATTTTATCCCAAAAATATGAGTGGAACTTTTATTTTTGGAGTATAATTGATATACTATCTCTATTGCAGCTTGAGTTAAAGGAACTGTAGAGTGATATTTTGATCTATCAATAAATATGATAATATAATAAACTTTAGGAGACTTGATTATGAATGCTGAAATATTAGCTGTGGGAACAGAGCTTTTGATGGGGCAGATTGCAAATACCAATGCCCAATACATATCACAAAGATTAAATTCGATAGGTATAAATGTTTATTATCACAGTGTTGTGGGAGATAATCCAACAAGGCTAAAAGCTGTCCTTGAATTAGCTTTGAGTCGTTCGGATATAGTTATAATAACAGGTGGCTTAGGTCCAACTCAAGATGATCTAACAAAGGAAACTGTTGCCGAAATTTTGGGGGATAAACTCATATTACATGATGAGAGCCTAAAAAAAATAGAGGACTACTTTAAAAGGTTAAACCGCCCAATGGTGAAAAACAATATAAAACAAGCCTATTTGCCTGAAAGTTGCACAATAATAAAAAACAATAACGGTACGGCACCAGGCTGTATTATGGAAAAGGAAAACAAAACGGTAGTAATGCTTCCGGGACCTCCTAAAGAGATGAGACCAATGCTTGACGACACTGTAATACCTCACTTTGAGGAAAAATCACCCGAAAAGATTGTTTCGAAATACTTAAGAGTATTTGGTGTTGGAGAGTCTTTACTTGAAGAGAAGATAATACATATGATTGAAAATCAGAGCAATGTGACAATTGCAACCTATGCTAAAGAGGGAGAGGTAACGGTCAGAATTACTACTAAGAGTGACAATGAAGCTGAGGCTTTAAAGGAGCTTTCTGATGTTGAAGATGAAATTGTGGAAATTCTGGGTGATTCAGTATTTAGTGATGAAGATAAGGAACTGTATCAAGTGGCTGCGGAGATGCTAATTAAAAAGCAAGTAACTATAGCTTTTGCAGAATCTTGTACCGGAGGACTAATAAGTTCTGTTATTACTGATGTCCCCGGAGTTTCAGCTGTTTTTGACCGTGCGGTTGTGACCTACAGCAACAAATCAAAAGTTGAAAGTCTTGGCGTAAAGCAAGAGACTCTTGATAAATTTGGGGCGGTAAGCAGAGAGACTGCTGTTGAGATGGCTGAGGGAATAAGAAATTTGGCAGGTACTGATTTGGGACTTTCAGTTACCGGAATTGCAGGGCCAGACGGAGGCACGGAGGAAAAACCGGTCGGTTTGGTTTATATTGCATTAGCTTCTAAAAATGGAACTGAGTGCACAGAATTAACACTTCGAGGGAATAGGACAAAAATTCGAAATTATGCTACTTTGAATTCCTTTGATATGATCAGGAGATTGCTAAAGGAATTATAAAATATGCAATTGCCATTTTATTGAGGGTAACGAAAAAAACTTCTTACTCATATTTTAAACATTATCAAATCAAATTTTTTTCGTTATCACAGAGTTGGAGCTTATATTTTAATTGTACCAAATTAAAACCGGCAGTGGAGGAATTGCGTTTGGAAAATACACAAAATAAGAAGCTGACAGGTGCTGCGGCTATTGTCATGTTTTCTATAATATTCAGCAGGTTAACGGGTTTTTTAAGGGAAATGCTTGTAACAAACTTAATTGGATTAAATAAAGTGGGAGATGCCTATAATCTTGCATTTAGGGTTACGGGATTAATGTATGACCTGCTTGTTGGCGGGGCGATATCGGCAGCATTAATTCCGATATTATCAGGATATATTGTAAAAAAAGATGAAGAAAACGGATGGAAGGCTGTAGGAACTTTTATTAATGTTGCTATGGTGGCAATGGTTTGCGTATGTTTTGCCGGAGTTTTTTTTGCACCTCAACTTGTATCAATAATGTCACAAAATAGCGACAATGTTGATATGCCTCTAGCTGTGGAGCTTACGAGGATATTATTCCCATCGGTGGCATTTCTTATGATGGCTGGTCTTTCAACCGGTGTATTGAATTCATATCAAAGATTTGCGGCCGCAGCTTATGGACCTACTTTGTATAATTTAGGAAGTGCGCTGAGTATTCTTATATTTGCTAAAAGCAAATGGGGCGTAAAAGGTATTGCCTTTGGTGTTATGACCAGTGCATTTGTTTATTTTATATTTCAGTTTTCCTTTGCCTATAGAAATTTCAAATTATACAGGCCTAAGTTTTATTTAAGGCATGAAGGCTTCAGAAGACTGTTCAAATTGGCTATACCTTCGTTAATGTCCTCGGCCGTTGTGCAGATAAACGCGATAATAACATCCTCTTTTGCAGTGCAATTCCCCCCGGGAAGTCTTACAGCTCTCAATACCGCAGACAGAACCTGGCAAATGCCTTATGGTGTATTTGCTCAAGGGATGGGGATAGCAATGCTTCCAAGCCTGTCTTCCTATTTTGCTGTAGGAAAAGTCGAGGAATATAAAGATACGTTAATGAAGGGAATAAAAACAGTGCTATTAATGACAGCTCCTGCAGGTGTAGGGTTTATAGTTTTGAGGGAACCTGTTATGAGGACAATATTCAAGATTACCAGTGAGTTTAATGAAGATACGGTAAGGCTTACAGGTAGTATATTGATGTTTTTCTCTATTGCACTGATCAGTCAATCCATAGTAACAATTTTAAACAGGGCTTTCTACGCAAACAATGATACAAAAACTCCCCTTTTTATAGGAATATCCACTATAATTCTAAATTTGATATTAAGTGCTCTATTTATGAGGTATACAAGTCTTGGAGTGAGTGGGATGGCACTTTCGTATTCAACAGTAAGTGTAGTAAACGCTGTTTTGCTTCTAACAATACTAAATGTAAGAATGAAGGGAATACATCTTGGAAAGCTGTTCGGATTTCTTATTAAGATTATTCCGGCCTCAGTGATTATGGGAATTGTTTTATATTTCCTAAACCTTATTATACCTGGTGAGACAAGCTCAAAAATGACTCAGATGATAAACCTGATAATTGAAGTAACGGTTGGTGTAGTGGTATATTTTGCAGTAGTGCTTTTGCTAAAAGTTGAGGAAGCTGATTACTATAAAAATATGATTTTAACTAGAATTAAAAAAATAACCTTAAATAAGTGACTTTGCCCTGGTGAGGTGCATGTAATAAATGTGAAGAAAAATATATACCTGGTGTTGTGAAAATATTATGCATAAATGTAAAGTTTTTGGGGAAACATGTAGTTTCATATATTCCAAAAAATATTGTGTAAAAAAATACAAAAGATGTTGACTAAACAAAATGAGTATTGTATAATAAATTTAGAACACATGTTCGATGTCTGTTTTAGGAGGATGAAAAGATGATTGAAAAGAAAAAAGCATTGGAAATGGCATTAGGTCAGATTGAAAAGCAGTTTGGTAAAGGTGCTGTTATGAAATTGGGTGAGAATACCCATATGAATATAGAGACAATACCTACCGGTGCTATGGGACTTGATATTGCACTAGGAGTTGGTGGTGTACCTAGAGGTAGAGTAGTTGAAATATTCGGACCTGAGTCTTCCGGTAAGACGACAGTTGCTCTGCATATAGTAGCAGAGGCTCAAAAAGCGGGCGGAGAAGCAGCGTTTGTTGATGCTGAGCATGCGTTAGATCCTGTATACGCAAAGAAACTTGGTGTTAATATAGATAATTTAATTGTATCACAGCCTGATACAGGTGAACAGGCTCTTGAAATTGCCGAAGCTTTGGTTAGAAGTGGTGCGATAGATGTAATTGTAATAGACTCAGTAGCGGCATTAGTTCCGAAAGCAGAAATAGATGGAGAAATGGGAGATTCACACATTGGTCTTCAAGCAAGACTTATGTCTCAAGCTCTTAGAAAACTGTCCGGGGTTATAAATAAATCAAAAACAACAGCCATTTTTATAAACCAGCTTAGAGAGAAAGTAGGCGTTATGTTTGGTAATCCTGAGACTACTCCGGGAGGACGAGCATTAAAGTTTTATTCATCGGTAAGACTTGATGTAAGAAGAATTGAATCTATCAAACAAGGTACGGAAGTTATCGGTAACAGAACAAAGGTTAAAGTAGTAAAGAACAAAGTTGCTCCACCTTTTAAAGAAGCTGAGTTTGATATAATTTATGGAAGAGGAATTTCTAAGGAAGGCAGCGTTTTAGATGTTGCAGTTAGTTTAGATATTGTAAATAAAAGTGGTTCATGGTTTTCGTACAATAACCAAAAAATTGGGCAGGGAAGAGAAAATGCAAAACAGTTTCTTATGGAAAATACTGAAATATTCAAAGAAGTTGAGAAAAAGATAAGAGAAAATTACAATCAAGCTTTCTTAAAAAGTGTAGATGCTCATATTGAGGATGATGACGAAGATGAAGATTTGGATATAGAACTTGCAGAAAAATAAAATATTATTAAAGTAGGGGCCTAGAGCCCCTTTGTTTATGTCAAATAATATATACCATGTATTCTGTAAAAATATTGTATAAGTGTGCCAACTATTGCTAAATTTATTTGATTTATTTAGATCTATGAAGTAAAATTAAAGAAAAATCCAAAAATATAAGTAATATTTTTGGAGAAACAGTTAGGAACGATTAAAACATAAGTTTCAACTCTGGGATAACGAAAAAACTTGATTTGATAATGTTCTCACACTATGAGAATAAGAAGTTATTTTTTCGTTACCCCTTAGTAATACAAATTTTTTGTGGGTGGTCAATTATGGTTATAACTTCTTTTGAAAAGAGTAACAAAAATAAGGATATGATTTCGATATTTATAGACAAGCAGTATGCATTTTCTATGCCTGAAGAGGAGTATATCAGGCTGGGGCTTTATGAAAAAAGTGAGATCACTGAAGAAGATTTGAGCTATATAAAAAGAGAAGTATTACAAAAGTGTGCTAAATCAAAAGCTATAACATATGTGTCATTTAAGCTGCTTAGTGAAAAAGAACTATTTAACAAATTACAGTCTAAAGGTTTTGATGAAGATACCATTAAAATTGTAGTAGATGATTTGAAAGCTATGGGGTATATCAATGATAAAATTTATGCACAAAAATTTGTTTTTGAGCGCAGTAAATTGAAACCTAAGTCAAAGAAAATGCTTAAAATGGAATTAAATAATAGAGGTATTTCTGACGATATTATCGATGAAGTTTTAGATAATTTCGAGTATGATGAAGTGACAATTGCTGAAAGGCTTATAAGGAAAAAGTTTGGCAAATACGACTTGAATGACCCAAAGATAGAGAATAAGGTAATTTCTTTTTTGATGCATAGAGGTTTTCAATATGAAATTATCAAAAATGGACTTTTAAATATTAGCAAAGGTGATTAGGATTTTTTCATAAACACTTTGCAACTGCCAATTCTTAAAAACATGTATCGGAATTTCTGAAAAGTATAAAAATTGTGTATAAGGCAATTTCAAAAAATAACCTATATAATATTTAAGTCAAAAAGCCCATCATGAAAGCTTAAAAGCTTTCAAACAGAGGAACATTATTTTACAGTGCAAAAAATGCAAATCGGATTTTTTGAAATGGCAATTGACCAGTTATTTTTTGGAATCACCTAAAGTCTGATTTGCGTTTTGATAATAGAATCCAATACTTTTTTATGTATTTCAAAATAATCTTCATTTGTCTAGGAATTCTACCGTTCCGATAATAGTTTTTGAACAGTTTATTTTTAGAAATGGCATAACATGGAGGGATTTTTAATGAGAATAGCAAAGTTAAATAAATCACTAATAGAAAATAGAATACTATTGATTGATGATGAAATTGGCATTATCAATTCAGTTTCTGTTGTTTTAAAGCGTAACGGATATTTTTGTGAGGGGGTAACGGATCCCCTTGAAGGAATAAAATTATTAAAAGAGCAGCACTTTGACATATTGATACTTGATTACTTGATGGAAAATATCCATGGGGATGAAGTAATTAAAATGATTCGTGAGTTTAACAAAGATTTATATATTATACTTCTTACAGGTCATAAGGATATTGCTCCACCCTTACTGACAATAAAGGCATTTGACATTCAAGCATATTGTGAAAAGTCAGACAAATTCGATCAGTTGATTCTAATGGTTGAGTCTGCTAGAAAATCAGTTTTACAAATGAAAACCATTAAGCAATTTAATGAAAGCTTAAATATCATTATAGAATCAATGACAAACCTATATAAGATAAAACCTTTAGAAGATATAATAAGTGAAATAGTACAGGAGATCAGTAAAATTACTGAATGTGAGAACTGTTTTATATTACTTTATGAAAACAAGGGTTTAAAAATATTAAATCGTGATATTTATAGGGGGATTGGAAAATTCAATAAAAAAATCGAACAATTTGTGGAACAGGATTATCCTGAACTTAAGAGTAATCTTGACGATGTTCGAACAAAACATAATATTGTAAAACTTGACAAAGCTATAATTCTGCCCCTTTTAAACGAGTATTTCAATTTGCAGGGTGTTTTGTACTTACAGGGAGAAGGATTTAATGAGTTTGAAAAAATGCTCGAAATTTTTATAGGCCATGTAAATGCGGCGCTAAACAATTCTATAATGCATATGCTTGTTAATTCGAAAAATGAGGAACTTTCCAAAGCCTATGATGAGATTGATAAACTATTTAAGATTTTAGAGGAAAATTATAAACGCCAGATTGATAAAAATGAATTTTTAGAAAATGTGGTAAAAAGTAGGACTGCCTCAATCAAAAATCTCTTAGATAATGCAAGACAAGGCTTTTTAACTTTTGGAAATGATCTTCTGATTGATAGTGAGTACAGTCTTGAGTGCACTAATTTATTAGGCAATGAAATCGAAAATAAAAGACTTTCGTTATTGATGTTTTCAGGAGAAGAAGAAAACATACAGCTTATGGATAATGCCTTTGTCAATATTTTAGAAGAAAAGGATTTGGTAAAAAGGGAAGCGTATATTTCTCTCCTACCCGATGAAATTGAGCTAAGAGGAAGATACATAAATTTAGAGTATAAAATTATCGGTTCAAATGTAAACGAAAATACAAAAAAAGTTATGGTTATACTAACCGATTGTACAGAAAAAAGACAATTGGAAACTGAGAGGGAAAACGAGAAGAGAATCCTAAAAATGGTGGTCAAAGTTGTTACGAATTATAATGACTTTTTTGACTGCTTAGATGAATACACCATGTTTTGTGAAAATAATGCCTCAGATATATTAAGCTTTAACAAGCCTATTAAATACATTGTTTTGGAGTTATATCGTGAAATTCATACATACAAAGGAAGTTTTTCAAATTTTCAACTTTCAAACACTGTTTCTAGCCTGCAAAGTCTTGAAGATAAAATAATTGAGTTTAAAAACAATTTAGAGAAACTAAGCAAAGCTGACTTACAGAGCCTATTAAATTCTCATGATTTAAAGAGTTCTTTAGAAACAGATATTGAGACATTAAAAGAAATACTCAGTGAAGAGTTCTTTAAGTTTAGGAGTAATGTGTGTATTCAGAAGGAAAAACTTATAGAAATCGAAAATAAAATGGAGTCTATATTAGAAAAACAAGAGTGTGAAATACTTTTACCTCTAATTAGAAACTTAAGACTAAGGCCTTTTGGAGAACTTTTGCGTTCTTATCCAGAATATGTTATAAATATATGTGAAAGAATTGGGAAAAAGGTACATCCGTTCGAAGTGGTATATGATGATAAAATATTGATTGATGCTGATAACTATGGTGATTTTGCACGGTCTTTGATACATATATTCAGAAATATTGCAGGACATGCAATAGAGCATCCTGAAGACAGGCTAGCAGCGGGTAAAGATGAATTTGGAAATGTAGCATGTAAAATTAAGAATGAAGGTAATATAATGCTTGTTATTATTAGCGATGACGGACGAGGTATAGACATTGATGAAATAAAGAATTGTGCGATTAAAGCCGGTATCTATTCAAAGGAAGACATAGATAAACTCAATGATAAGGAGATACTGAACTTGATATTCTCAGATGAAATCACGACAGCTCAAAATATTGATGAGATATCAGGCAGAGGGATTGGGTTATCGGTTACAAAAAAAGAGGTAGATATGCTGTATGGTAAAATTGAAATAAGCACGCTAAAGGAATCAGGTACCGAGTTTAAGTTCATAATTCCTTTGGGTTAGAAGGCTCAAAAAGGTCAATCTATATTCTATAGCAAAATAATAGTACATTAGAGATCAAGTAAGGAGAGGAATATTACAAAATGGAGAAAATAGTGTATTGTGAAAACTGCCTAAAGGACGTGGAATTTGAAATCAGAAAAGAAATTATAAAGATAGACTTAAAAGATATTTCGTTCACTTACGGAGCACATGTACCATACTGTAAGGAGTGCGGGAAAGAAGTGAGTGTGCCGGAGCTAAATGACTTAAATTTAATCAAAGCATATAAAGCACAAAAAGAGGTGTTGGAACGTAAAGAAGATTCTTTTTGAAATTTTATCAGATATAAAATGTTGACAGGCATATTATATTAGCGAACTAAATACATGTGATAATTTAATGTGACAGGTTGATATATGGAATGTTGCAAAATAAAAGTGATTTAGGTAGTAGAAGTTACGTATTAATAATGATTTACCTAGTATAAACGGTAAGAGAGCAACTGTTTTTTATTAATTCTTTGTATTTTGGTGAGACAGATTCTGTTAGGAATAAAATATAGTTTTAACGAATAAGTATTAAAGTAATTAAATCTCCCATAATAGTAACAAATAAAGGAGAACAGGTATGTGATTTAGCAACCTGTTTTCTTTTGTTTAAATATAAATATAAATATAAATATAAATATAAATACAGTTGAGATATGGAGTGATTTAAACTATGCGAACCATATAAGGTTGATGTTGGAAATAACGGGTCAATTCCATTTCAAAAAATATATACCACTTTTGCTTGTAAAGGTTGTTGAAAAATTACAGATAGTAACTTATAATACAAGAGTTAAAACATTAATGATTAAGTTTTTTCTAAATACATTTGTAAATGCATATGCTAATATTAAAAGAGGATTGCAGCTTATGTTTGAAACGGAGGAGAGAAATTGGGTTTATTGATAATATTAACAGCTCTAGGGCTTGCTATGGATGCTTTTGCAGTATCTATATCCTGCGGACTTTCCGATGCAAAAAACACGTCACGAAATGCACTGAATGCAGGATTTGCTTTCGGATTATTTCAGGGAGGAATGACGGCGTTAGGATGGTTTGCAGGCTTATCCTTTAGGGCGTGGATAGAGAATGTAGATCATTGGGTTGCTTTTGGTTTGTTAGGGATTATTGGCGCTAAGATGATATGGGAAGCATTTGATGGTGAAAATGAATGCATTGCGCTTACCAGTTTTAAAGTACTTATAACCCTTGCTATTGCTACAAGTATAGATGCCCTTGCTGTTGGAATTAGTTTTTCTGCTTTAAAAATGGACATATTATTTCCGGCGCTAATGATTGGTATAATTACTTTTGCACTGTCTTATTTCGGAGTATTCTTAGGAAAAATGATTGGGTGTAATACAAAGTTTAAAAAGTATATCGACATTTTTGGTGGTGTAATCCTTATAAGTATTGGTTTAAAGATTTTGCTTGAACATGTATTATGATACTGTTCGTTGTTAATATTATTAAGTGACGTAAAAAGAATTGAAATAATGCCTGTGATAAAATTCACAGGTTTTTTTGATGTAAAGAATGATTTATATTGCTTATTAACAAATTATGTTTTATATGAATAGTATATCATAGGATGATTGATATTATGATAGGGTAACAATGTATAAAATTATGATTGATCCCGGTCATGGGGGCAAAGATAAATCAAATAAAGGGCCAACTGACTATATTGAAGCAGACGGAGTTTTAGATATATCTCTTAAGCTAAGAGATGAGTTGTTTGCTATCGGGGCATTTGAAGTGAGGCTTACAAGAGAATCAGATGAATACATAGAGGTTAGAGAGCGTGGAAGAATGGCGGCTAGATGGGGAGCAGATTTGTTTTTATCCCAGCATACAAATGCATCGGGATTGACTAATAACACCAGTGCTAGAGGCACAGAGGTCTACTCGAGTGTGAAGCTGCAAGATGACGCTCTTGCAGCTGAAATGTCAAAGGCAATAGCTGAAGCTATAGGTACAAAAAATAGAGGTGCAAAAAAACGTGAAAGTACTAATTATCCTGGTGAGGATTATTATGGCGTAATTGATGCTGCTGTCGACGGGGGAGTCCTACATGTACTACTAATAGAAAATGCTTTTCATGACAATAAAGAAGATGAAGCATTATTAAAAAATCCTGAAAAAAGAACAGCTATTGCTAAAGCTCAAGCTACCGTTATAAGTAAATTTTTCGGGGTAATAAAGGAGGAGAATGAGTTGAACTGGAAACAAAAAATTGTTCAAGAGGCTTTTGACTTGGGATTAATAACTGATAAAACTTGGGTTGACAAAGCAGAAGAACCGTCAACAATATGGTTTGCTTGCGCAATAGCTATAAACGTATATAAAAAGTTAAAAGGTTAAGAATAGCAGAGTTTATTTACAGAGCCATATATTAATCGGATGGTATTTAATGATACAATTATTTTTATTTGAAATACTATTTATTATTAATTGTTCTGTAATTCTTGAAGATTTATTAAAGGTGGGTCATCTATGATATTCAATCTACTAAAGAATAAGGTGTATGATGCTTTTGCAGCTATACTTGTAAAAATCAATCAAGTCAATCCAATTGATACAGGTAAAATTAGAGACGATTTATTTGTTATAACTCACATTCAGCATGAAGTAATTACCAATGAATGTTTTATGTAAACCTAAGATTAAATCTTGTATAATATCGAATGTCTCACACAAAAATATATATAGAATATGAGGGATTCGATAATGAAATTTAA
>JAEZUI010000118.1 GCA_023421115.1 Bacillota bacterium
AACTTTATCTCCTTATTTAAATCAAAAATTTTACCAATGTCATATATAAATTCTTTTAGTAATTTCGGATTACCTGCAGAAACATTATATACTCCTATAGCATCATTATGTTCTCCTAATAGTCTCAATGCTTTTACGCAATCTGTGATATACATAAAATCCCACATATTTTTACATTGAGTCAACTGAGGTACCTTTCCATTTCGAAAAGATTCTATTATTGTAGATATTAATGTCCCATCATTTTCACCAACGCCATAAATACTATAGATTCGTGGCCAAACAAAGTTAATTCTAAGTTGTTCTGATAATAACTTACCCATATGATAAGCTGCCAACTTTGCAGCACCATACAACATAAAAGGATTGGTTACAGTTCTATCTTCGTTACAAATCCCATTGACAACACCATATTCTGCTTGACTTCCAGCACCAATAAACTTTATACAGCCGCATTGTTTTGCTGCCTTTATAGCATTACCTGTAAATTGAATATTACTATATTGTGTGTTAAAATCATATCTATCTAATCCTGAAGATCCATTCCATGCTAAATGATAAAATAAATCATATTGACCATCCAACTCATTTAATCTATTTAAAGGTAGTTCAATAACCTTAACTTCCTTTGGTAACTTGTCACATTTATTAGAATTTGGTCTAACTATAGCAGATACTTCATGTCCGTTTTTTATATAATTTTGTGACAATGCTGTTCCAATAAAGCCTGTTGCACCCGTTATTATAACCTTCATTTCATTCTCCCTTATTGCACTATCTTTAATTACTTATAGAATGTTCTCTTCTAGTTCTTTTCTGTCAAGTAAAGGTAACATATCCTCAAGTGGTCTTGAAGCCATTTGTCCATCTTTTGTCATGTAATTAGTTTGCTTTGGAAGGATCTGCTGAGTAATATCTGCCTTTACAGTGCATAGCACTGGTCCATCATACTCCAGAACTTCCCTAACCGTATTATTCAGTTCTTTTGTACTATCGATATGATAGGCTTTAATTCCGAAAGCCTCCGCAATCTTTTTCATATTTGGCAAAGTTAATCCTGATTCTTCTGTACAACCAGTTAAATTTCCCTTAAAGTTACCATTTTGAGATGCAAATATCATGCTATATCCATTATTATCCACAACAAATATCTTTACAGGAATCTGTAGTCTTTTTAGAACTTCTAATTCTTGTACATTCATCGCTATACTTCCATCTCCTGTTACACATACAGTTCTTCGTCCACCAGATGCGATACATGAACCTATAGAGGCTGGCAAATCAAATCCCATTGCGGCTAATCCCTTTGTTAAAAAGGCTCTTTGTCCTATCTTAATTCTAAAAACCTTCATAGCTATATCAATCGATGTTCCTGAACTTGTAAACTGGAAGATATCTTCTTCTGTCATTTGATTCGATATTTCATTAATTAAATCATAAGTACTTACATAACCCTCTCTTGGCTTTTGCTCAGGAATAAATCTAGGATATTTGTCCCTTATTTTATTACAGTGTTCCATCCAATCAATTCTTTGGTGAATATCAAGTTCATTTTTTCTTTCTAAAAGAGCTAGTATAAATGCCTTAGCATCACAATTAATCGAAAGCTTTGGATGAACACTTTTCTTTTTCATTTCATTTTCATCAATCTCTACCATAACATGGTTTGCCTTTTCCAAAAAACTCTCAAAATTATAGCCGGTAGAAAGTAAATTTAATCGAGTACCTATAGTCAAGACAAAATCTGCATTTTGTTGTATGAAATTAGCATGCCTATGCCCTACAGCCCCCGGTCTCCCATAAAACAATGGATGGTCGTCTTCAATCAAATCAACTCCATTCCATGAGGTCATAACAGGAATTTTAAGTACTTCAAATAATTTTCGTACTTCCTTTGTTCCACCTGATAAACGAACACCATTACCTATTATAAGCGCAGGTCTTTTTGCTTTATTAAAAAGTTCAATTGTTAAATCAATGTCCTCCTTTTTACATGGAAACTTATTTAACGCAGACTTATTGAAACTTCTCAATTTCTCAACTTCAACTTGTTCAGCCTGTATATCAAGAGGTATATCTATCCAAACAGGCCCTGGTTTTCCGTTCCGTGCTATTTGAATTGATTTTTCTAGTTCATATTTAATATCTTCTGGAGACTGAATTTGTACAGCATATTTTGATATAGGTTTTGCTATTGATACAATATCCGTCTCCTGAATTCCAAACTGGCGAATATTTTGATCCTGTACGAGATCGGCTCTTTTTGCTTGTCCTGAAATAAAAATAACTGGGGTTGAGTCATAATAAGCTCCTGCTAAACCTGTTATAGCATTCGTTCCTCCTGGGCCTGAAGTTACAAGACACACTCCGTACCCCTCAGTAATTCTTGCATAAGCTTCTGCTGCGATAGAGGCTCCTTGCTCATGTAGCATACAAACCCCTTGAATTCTTTCATTGCTACCTAAAGAATTATTCAAATGCATAGCTCCGCCGCCACTAACGTAAAATATATGTTTAACTCCTAACTCCGCTATAAATTCCATTACATAGTCTGATATTTTCATTTTCCCTCCAAAACCATAATTGAATCTACTCTGCAACAGAAAATTCATTATATTTTATTAGATTTTCTATCAATTCATTTTTTATTATAGTTGCTTCGTAACCACCATTTACATTAAGTTTTCTCAATAAATATTCCATAGTCAAATTACCATCTCGCCATTTTCCACCAAGTCCAAGATGTGTTACATCCATATAATCCGCACCAGCTTCAATGGCTAAATCAGCAAGTATTTCTGCTGTACCATTTTTATCATGAAGATGGACTCCGACTTCAATACCTATTTTATGACACTCTATTATCGTTTTGGTAACATATTCTTCTGTCATAACACTTTCTGTATCAGCAAATTCAATCGCCTTAACACCTCTCGATTTTGCAAACTCTGCAAATTGTATATTACGTTCCATATCATTATATCCCGCACTCGTAAAATTGATAAAGGTCTCATAGCCTAGAGATAAACATTCTTCCACATATCTATCTAAATTATCTAAGTCTGTTTCGTGAGATCTGGTAAGTATTCTAATTGTATCAATAATACTTTTCTTTTTTGGTAATAATTCTGCTAAAGGTCTTTGTATATCACGCATTGCAGCAATTTTCGTAATATTTTTTATTGACTTAAATACTTCTGCTATTTCCTCATTTTTACCACTACAATAACGATAAATTCCCTTATCAGCATCAGCTTTTTCATTATGAAAAAAGCCCAATTCAATATAATCGATTCCTTTTCCTTGCGCAAACTTATATAGATTTCTTACAAATAAATCATCAAAATGCCAACCTGTTTGATAACCTACTTCTCTAATTGTACAATCAAATATCTTAACACCATTTATCATTGTTCTCCTCCTGAGTGAATACAGTAAATTACGCTCTTTTTTCTATTAGATCTACTTTAATAAAACTCTCATCTCTTTTTAAATGATTTTGGTTAGATATAGCAATAAAGAACAGTTTCCCATAAATTAAAGTTATGGTGTCTAACTTCCATCTTATATTCTGGTACTAGTGTTTTAATAAATAACGGAATTTCAAAAAAATCATTAAACTTGTGATATATGCAAATAGCAAGATTAGGTTTATCTTTTTGAATAATATTTCTCGCCCCATGTAACATTTTTAATTCATATCCTTCAATATCTGCTTTAATAAAAGAAATGTGTTCTCTAAAATCCTTAAAATATTCATCTAGCGAGATTATTTCAATTTTTTCATCTAAAGTTGTATCATTCTTATTATTAATAAAACTTTCACCTAAACTTCCACATACATCAAGATACTTTTCTCCCTTACTATCTGATAAACCTGCCTTTATGCACGTAATTTTATCTTCTTCAAGAGCCCATTCACTTATTAATCTATCTCTCCTTTTTATCATTGCATTAAATTGTTTACTACATGGTTCAAAAGAGAATATTTTACCAAAATTACCCATTCTAATATTTATAAACTGTTCAATTGAATCCCCTACATATGCACCACAGTCAATAAAGACATCATTAGCTTTTGGCATCGCAAATTGTGGTATCGCATAATATTGCTTATCACTATAAATTTCTGGTATTATATTAAAATTCCCTGTAACCATTGTCTCAATTAATTTATAATAAACATTTTGAGACTCACTATTTAAGAAAATTTTATATACTTCTTCCAACTTATTTATTTCTCTAAGAAATAAATAGGCGTCACTAGTTAAAAAGGTAACATTAAGACTTTTAAGTTGTTGAGCAATAGGCATTACATAATTTCTAGTTCCTATAATAAAAATTGCATCGCTATATTTAGGAATGTCTGTTATAGAGATACAAATAGACTCAGTTTGGCCAACTTTCTTCCCCCATTTTTCTGGGTTATTATCACAAAAAGAAATATTTTCAATGTTATATTGGCGCAACATAGAATAAGTACGAATTCCATCTCCGCCAGTTCCAAAAATAACTACTTTTTTATTTTCTAATCCATTCTTCCATATTTCTAAAGGTATATTTTCTTTAATGAGCGTTCTCAAATCATTCATGTTTATACTCCTTTTTATTTATTTAGATATTTTAATAGCTACTATTGCATTATAAGCATTACTTATTCCAAAATAATAACCTCATTATTTAATTTCATATCAATAATTTGTTTTTCTATATCATGTGAATAAAGCATCGCACATACAACAATAGTACCCTCAAAAATCCTTAATTTCTCTGGACTTTCTATATTTTTACCTTGAAATTCTTTTCCTATCTTCAAGGGATTATTGTCAACAAAATAATCAATATTACAATACTTCAAATCTGTTATTGCCAATAAGTTCATTACAAAAGCACCAGTACCCCAAATAACTATTTTTTTATTATTATTAAGTAACTTTTTTATTTTACCTATTGTTTTAATTGTTTTCTGATTAACTCTTCCATAATAATCCAATATAGATTTTTTTGTATTTATGTCTCTATTAATCTTTATACTATTTTTATATACATCGTATTGATAAATAGCTAATAAACCATATGTTTTAGATTGACCAAGTTTTGCAGCTATGGCTTGTTTAGAATGTATTTCAACAAATCCATTTAACTCCATTAAATTTTTAAGAGAAGTTTGAGAAAAATAATTAATATGTTCTTGATTAAAATTATTTACAATTTGTGTTGTATCATCTTTTAAATCATCAAAAATAGGTAGCCAAAGATATAAAAAACCATTCTGATCTAAATATCTCTTTATTTGCTCTATTGCTAAATAAGGACTATATAAATGTTCAAAAATATTAAACATAAAAACAACTTTATATTTATTCTCAATTGATTTTTCTGGACAATCATAAACACTTCCCACATTAGCAATAATCCCTGACTGATTTAAATGTCTTACACTTTCTTCAGAAGGATCAATTCCGCATATATTTTTATATCCATTATTAAACAAGTAAACATCTAGTTCACCTTTACCAAAACCAATATCTAGTAAATAAGCATCTTTTTCTATTGTATTTTCCAATTGTTCTTTTACTAATTGAAACAAATATTGATACTCTTCTTTTTCTCTAGGAATTTCTCCATAATAGTTGCTGTTCTTATAATAATTCTCATAATCTTCATGTGTAGCTTCAGTATCAGCAAAACAAAATCCACAATACTCACAGCAAACTACATCATATTCACTAGGTAACCCCAGGGTTTTTTCAATGTTAATTCTAACATCAAATAATTTCTCAGAAATTTTACATTCACAGATTGGACAATTCCTTTTTGATATTTTCATACTAACCCACACTTTCCTTAGTACAACTCTTATTTTACTTATTTAGTAAATATATACAAGTTAGAAACTTTTAATTTTCATATACTCAATATAGTATTCTTCTATTCTTTTAATCATATATTGACGTTCCTCAAAATTCAGCTTAATATTCAATTCCTTTATTCTATCAATACTAAACACCTTAATACAATCACAAGTTGCTTTCCATGGTGTTGCAACCCTTTCTCTTACAAGATTTAGTAAAAAAAACTGTTTTTCTACTATCTTTAAGTATAATGATATAACGGTATCTTTATTTATTCGATCAGAAAAGTTATTGATTAATTCTATCAATCCCATAAACTGAAGCAATCGATGAGGATAAGTCATATGAAGTGCAATACTGTCCTTTGAACTATCTTTAGAAACTAAGCGATCTGAATATTCTTCCTCTGCTTCTTGACTTATAATAAATAGTGTACTGTCAATCATTATATCTTTTTCCATTGCATAATACATTGCCCATGCATTATGTGCATATGTTTGTATATAAAAATTACTATAATATACTTGTTGATCACTCCACTCATAAAATTTATATTTGTCATAGATTAGTTTGTTATAGATCAATCCAGAGATATAATTAAGAGATGCTGTAACAGCATAAAAAGCTTCATCCCCAGCTTTGAATATATGATCAATTGAATTACTATAATACGCACTTCCGGATGCTACAATCATACCTATATTATCCCGTTTACATAACTCTATATAATGATGCAACATATTATAATTTATTAAATCTTCATCACTTAATAGACAGACAAACTTACCCTTTGCTAATTTAAACACTGTATCAAAATTTCTATTCTCACCAGGATTATTATTATGTCTGTAATATTTCAGTCTTGAATCCTGTATTTGTGCAATCTTATCATACCCATCTGTATTTCTAATGCTACAATTGTCACTAACTACAACTTCTATTTCACAATCAAAAAATGTCTGTAATATGTAGTTTACTGTTTGTAATGCACGGTGTCCCCTATTAAAACTCGGAATTCCTATTGTCAGTAATATGTTGCTCTCGTTTCTTCCTTCGGAAGTTAAACGATATTCATGTTCTTCTTTTACTATTTGCTCTAACCGTTCCCTATTTATCTCATCATCAGCATATAACATCCTAGGTAAATAAACATCTGTATTACTATGAAAGTATGATTGACAAGTTTCTATATCGTAAAAAACAAAAATGTTATTATATACTAATTCATAAAACTTCGGTAACTTAAAAAAACAATTAAATCTTAGCAAATCATCAGGAATAAAATATATTACTTTATCTTTATATGCAAAGAATTTACTGCCTTTATCGAATATATTCCAACTATCTTTAATAAGAATATCTGAACACTCAATAGAAGTTGTGAGTTGTTCTAAATCACAAAAATACTCCTCACTTATATCTACCAAGTTTTTCATTATTCTTTCAGCTCTATCCCAAATTATATATTTATCTTCATTAATTGGGATAAAATCAATAACCAATTTTTCATAATTGTTGATTAAAATATTTTTCTTTATTTTTATTAATTTATTTATATTTTCTTGATATGTTTTATAAAATTCTTCCTTATTAGGCAATATAAATGCATTCTCAAAATACTCCTCTATATCATCTTTTCTATATCCCTTATTATACAAAGATTTTAATATCTGAACTCCATCTTCATGCATACCGAAATCTAATAATATATAAGCGTATTCATATAAAACATCATCTAATTCACAAGAATTAATTTGCTGAAGTTCTATAATTTTTTCTTCAAATCTTAATAATACAACTTCATATTTTTCCTCTTGAACAAGTTGTCCTATTTCCTTTAAAAATTGTTCCACAGTTCCACAATTTTAATCCTTCCTAAAACATTTATAATGTATTCTCTCTATTTCAAAATAAGTGTTAATCCCACAGCTTCCAAGGAGGTTTCCCACTATTCCAATGACCATCAAGAAATGCTTTATCTCGCATAGTATCCATTGGTGACCAAAAACCATCGTGTCGAAAAGCTTTCATTTGTCCTTCAGCAGATAATTTTTCATAAGGATCTTCTTCAAGCATTTTAGTTCCATCTCCTAAATATTCAAAGATTCTATGGTTGAATACTGCAAAACCTGCATTAACCCACGCTTGATCCTGTTTTGCTTTTTCTTTAAACGAATTTACTGTTTCATCTTGCTCATCAATCTGAATAGCACCAAATCTTCCAGCAGGTCTAGTTGCGGTAATTGTTGCAATTTTTCCATGAGATTTATGAAAATTCAACAGTTCGTTAATATCAATATCTGCCACTCCATCACCATATGTCATCATAAATGGTTCAGTTCCAACATATTTTTCAATCATTTTTATTCTTCCTGCAGTTGGCGTATGAATTCCAGTATTCACTAATGTTACTTTCCACGGTTCTGATATAGTTTCATGTACCTGAATATCATTGTTTTCCAAATCAACAGTCACATCAGATTGATACATATAATAATCCATAAAATACTCTTTAATCATATGCCCTTTATATCCACAACAAATTATAAAATCGTTAAAGCCATAATATGAGTAAATTTTCATTATATGCCATAGAATAGGTTTTTCCCCAACATCAACCATTGGTTTTGGTTTTAAATGTGATTCTTCAGAAATACGAGTTCCAAGACCTCCTGCCAAAATAACTACCTTCATAAATTATCCTCCCTATCTTTTGTAGTTAACGATATTGATATACAAACTCTTTAATAATCTTTATCATATATTGCAGTTTAGCTTCATTCATTCCAGGATATACGCCTATCCAGAATGAATTTGTCGTAATGCGATTAGTATTAGATAAATCACCTATTACACGATACTTATTTTTATCATCTCTAATTTCATCAAAACATGGATGACTTATTATATTACCTGCAAATAAATTTCTCGTCTGTATGTTCTGATTTTCTAGGCTCGTTGTTAAGTCATCTCTGGAAAATGGCGCCTCATCTTTTACAGTTATTAGAAAACCAAACCAACTAGGTTCTGAGTTTGATGTTGCTTCAGGAAGAATTAATAAATCATTTAACTCCAACAGACTTTCTTTTAATATTTTCCAGTGTTTCTTTCTAAGCTCAGTAAACATTGAAAGTTTTTCTAACTGAGCACAACCAATTGCAGCCTGCATATCAGTAGCTTTTAAATTATAACCAAAATGAGAATACACATATTTGTGATCATAACCTTCTGGTAGCATACCAAATTGCTGATTATAGCGATGTTTACAGCTTCCATCCACACCAGGAGAACACCAGCAATCCCGTCCCCAATCACGAAAAGAATTAACAATTCTATATAATTCTTTGTCATTGGTATAAACTGCACCACCTTCACCCATAGTCATATGATGCGGTGGATAAAAACTTGATGTGCCAATATGTCCCACTGTACCTGTATATTTCAATTTACCATTATAAAAATACTTTGAACCAAGTGCATCACAATTATCTTCAATAAGCCATAGATTATGGTTATCACAAAAATCCCGAATATATTGAAGGTCAAAAGGATTTCCCAAAGTATGTGCTATCATAACTGCTTTTGTCTTATCAGATAATGCTTCCTCTAGATACTTTGTACCAATGTTATATTCAGGTATAGTTACATCCAAAAAAACCGGAACAGCTCCGTATTGAATGATTGGAGCTATAGTTGTAGGAAAACCTGCAGCTACTGTAATAACTTCATCACCCTTTTTAATCCTTCTATCCCCTAATTTCCATGATGTTAAGGCCATAAAAGCCAATAAATTAGCAGAGGAACCAGAGTTAACTAAAGAACAATACTGTATTCCTAAAAATTTAGCTAGATTTGTTTCAAATTGTGTTGTATATCGTCCCGAAGTTAACCAAAATTCCAAAGAAGAATCCACTAAATTGATAAGTTCGTCTTCATTAAAAATACGCCCAGCATAATTTATACGATTACCTTCTTTGTAAAGTTGTTCTTCCTTTTCTTTTGCTACATAATACTCTTTCGTCAAATTAATTATTTTTTGCTTTATTTCCTCTGTTTTTTTCATATATAGCTCCCGTTTACTCAATATTTTATTAATTGTATTAGTTATTAACAAATTATTTTAATTCTATCAAGTATATTATATATACATATAATTTATCGACACATTTAGACATATTCATTAAATATGTCAGTTACTATTTTCCTCGATTTCAATAATTTTCTCCAGAATATGGCTTGCTATTGTTCTTTCTTCCAAACAGATTTGCTTTGCTTTGTTAATACTATTATCTACTATAGTATTTGCTTTCTTGGTATCATTAATAATATTAAGAATTTTTTTTGGTAATAAGTCTATCTCATCTAAAGAATAGAGAACTATATCTTTTTCGTCTGTAAAATTCTTATCAAACCATTCACTATGATCTGTAATGAATATTGCCCCATTACCAATCGCTTGCTCTGCGCGAGTACTAGTTGCAGTTTTAAACCAAGGCATTACATTTAAGACAAATTTCGACCTATTATAAATATTATCTTCATCATTATTAATATCGTCATAAGATAGAATTATAAGATTCTTTGGATTTGAGCAAATAAAACTTTCCCACCCCTCACCACAAACAGATACGGTTACACCATTGTCAACTAAAGTTCTTACGCATTTATCTCTAAAATACGATCTTATATATTTATCTGCATGATATAATACTGACATTAAAGATATAAAATCATCATTATTTAGTGTAAAATCAATATCATTTAAAAAATGCCTTAGTGCCTTTTCTATTGTCCAATTAGTATTGTCTTTTAAATAATTTATCACACCATAAACAATTGCTTTCAACCAATTATCTAGTTTATCAATTTCTCGCAATCGGTCTTCAGGATTATCATATGTGGCCGGAAAATAAACATCAATATTTCTCTCATGATAGGGTTTAATATTTTTATTAAATTCTACAAAAAAAACTGATTTAGAAATAAAGTGATTGATATGCGGAAAATATTCTTTAAGATATAAGCAGAAAGTGCCCTCATCACCCATAACAACAACATTATCAATCTTTTGACTAAATCTAGAAGGTTGATATAAAGGATGATCCGTTAATAACGTTACATATATAACGGGAAATTGTTTAAATAAAAGTTCACCATTGGTTAATTCAAAATCCATTCCATGCCCTTGATAAGAACAAACAAATCTAACACCTTTTAATAACTCTTCTAAAAGTAAATTTGTAGCACCTTCAACCGAAACATCAACTACTTGTGCATCCAATCCTAATTGTTTAAACTCATTGCTCAATCTTTCTGCATGATTTTTCAATGCATTATATCTTGAAATTCCTGTCAATATTATTACTTTATCTGAACTCATAAAACTCCCTCTCCATACATAATTGAACTCTTATTTGCATTAATTAAAATTTATTAAAATTAGATATGAAAAGTCGCTTTATTTCAATTGAAGCATCTTCCATAGCCTTATACATTAGTTCTGCCTTTCTAAATGTTACCAATCTATCATCTTCTATTTTTCCAGTAAACTGAAATATATTAGACAAGTTTTCAGCAGAGGCTTGTGCTACATATGTGTCAACTAATAAATTAGCAGGTATCTCGGTAATTTTCATATTTATTTTTTCAATTTTTTTAACAAGATTCTGCACATAGTTATTTTTATTTTGATTAGAAGTATAAGACATGATAATTTGTTGACAAAATCTTTTTGCAGCTTCTGATTCATTTTGTATTGTATCCAAATCAGTAATACATTGTTCTATATATTCCTTAACTACTGCCATTTCGCTTTTCTGAATTGTATATGGTATACGATCAAGTATATTCTTACAATTAAATTCCTTTGTGCAATACTCATTTATGGCATCTTTCAGTGTCATAATTCTTGTGCCTTTAATTTTAGCTCCACCTTCTGTCGCATCAATAACACACATTTCTTCTCTTTGAGAAATAGCATCTTCAAACCATGTCAAGAATATCTTCCAATCATGTCGAATAGGTACCATATTCCCGTAAATATCTTCAACCATACCTACAATATTCGTTTCCGCCTCACCTACGCCTTTTTCACCACCCACATGCGTAAACTCTCCACTATAAGCTAAGTCTTGTCCAATCAAAATTACAGTTTTCATCCCTAGTGCTACACAAACAGAAAAAGCTGCTGTAGAAACGGATCCACCAGAATTAAAATAAGCGAGATTTTTATCTAATTTTTCGTATAAATTATTTAAAAATTCATGCGCATCATACCATATCTTTCTTCCTTTATGAAAACTTAAAATTTCTTGATTTGATTCTAATTTTGTAAAAAGCGGTATTTGAATATTATCTCTTCTGCTAAAATATCTGAGCGGTTTTATTGCATCTAATGTAATAATAAAATCAGGTTCAATATCTTTATCTAAAAGGATATCCAACACTCTATCAGTTGCAATAATTATAGACTTGCCTTTTGCATAATTGAGGTCATTTATATTCTTATCAAGAGAAGGCCCAGCCGAAACAATTATTACTGGTATTTCTTTCGGAATGCTATCATATAAATCCAATACTATATTAGATTGTTCTAAATATTGTAAATTTTGAACAACATTTCTTATCATAGGTATTCCCATATGTGCAGCAGTATTTCTATTCAAGATTGCTCTGAGATTATTATCACTAATTTCCTTTAAAAAATCTCTATATTCATTACTAAATATTTTATCATAAATGGGATGGGAACATACGATCTGCGAATACACATTAACCCAATCTACATGATCTCTTATTACAGCATGATATTCATAATCATTAATCCCCTCAACAGTTATAGAAACCTTGTCATTCAATAGAATATCCGAAATATCATAGGATTTTATTACATGTAAAAAAACCTCAATACTTGGTTCATAAATAGCTAAAATATCACTGTCATTTAATTTATCAATTAACTTACGCACTATCAGACCATTACCAAATCCAAACAAAGATATTACACACTGATGATTAAAAAAAGAGAATTGCTCAAGCCACTTTTCCGCCTCTAATTTAGGATTATATATACTATTTAACCTATATTGTATACCTTCTTTTTTGATAGTTAATATTTCTGTTTCATCTTTTGCTATAAGCGTTTCAACAGCAATAAGATTTTCTTCATTTTTATTCTCATAATTATATATTTCAGCTAGTCTTGGTCTAGTGTTTTTGATGATACTTATATTGTTTTCAAACATTATATATGCTCCTTATTTGTTTACTTTATATTATTTAACACAGACAATGATTCTGTTAAATCATACTTAAATATATCTGCAAGCAAAATATAATCTTTTAATTCTAAAGCACTCAAAGCATCCGTTAGAATACTATTAAATTTATTTTCATCAAACTCAATATTGTTTCCATTATTTTTAATATCTTGTACTTCACTTATAATTATTGAAATATGTAATAAAAGCGAGTCAAGTTTCATAGTAGCATCATTTATTTTTTGCATGTAGAACAATTCACTAACTTCTTCTATTTCATCTAATATCATTTTTATTTCCATATTTAATCCCCATTCTTATATTCACTTTGTTTAAATTCATTATAGCACTTTAAACATATAATTCCTATTTATTATTTATACTTTTCGACAAAAATATGTATAACAACTACAAAAAGTGTCAACCCAAACTTTTTAGGATATTTATTTATAAAAAATGGAGCTGACCATGGGCCAACTCCATCTTTATATACTCTAAGTATGTATTACTGTAATAATGATAAAACACCTTGTGTAGACTGATTAGCCTGTGCAAGCATAGACTGA